>CAYQQT010000324.1:0-4957 GCA_964419375.1 uncultured bacterium | reverse complement strand
GGCCGGCTTCCAGCGCCCGCAACAACAGCGCCCCCACCTCCGGAGTGAGCCGCCCCCGCACCACGACCATGCCGTCCTCGTCCGGATACACGTAAAACGCGCGGCTCTTGTGCTGGCGAGCGGCCTCCCGGTTCTCGGCGTTCCGATCCACGCGCCGCCAGCCGCGCACAATCCGCTCGACGTGCTCGGCCGTGCCGGCCCGCCCCACCGCCAGCAGCCGCTCTTCGGTCTCCGGCGTGGCCACGCGAGTCAGAGCCCGGATCTTCGAGTACGACAGTTCTCCGCGAGCAAGTGCGCTGGCCAAACCCGGCAGCGTTCCGAGGGCGCGCGCCACCCGGACCTTCTCCCGGGCTGCGCCCCGATTCAGACCCACCCGCCAGGTCAGCCACGCGGCGCAGGAGCCGAAGCCGTTGGCCCAGCCCTCACGGGCGTCGAACTCGCGGATGAGGTCGAGCAGGCGCGCAGTGGCCGCGTTGAGGTGCGCCGACAGCTCGGCGATCTCGTTGCCCAGCCGGCCCAGCTCGACGAGACGTTCCGGGGTAGCAAGGACGTGTGGCGAATGGATCTCCATCGCGAGGCCCCCTATTGTTGCGACTCTACACCCCGTTTTCGGAGCTACCTGCGAGGCGCCAGAAGCGGCGATCTCGGACGGGCAATGATTTTTTAGATTGCTCGCGTCGGCCGACTATGGCGAGCCCGAGCGCGCCGCTGAGCGGGAATCTGCCGGGCACCGCCGATACGCAGCCATTGCAGTTGGCCGAAGCTGTCAAGCGGATTCTCAGACGGCATTTCGTCGGCGCTGGCGATTCGGCGCGCAGCGTCACAGCGTGCCGACGACGTTCGCGGACCACCTCGCTCGCGGCCTACGCCAACCTGCTCCGCACCTGAGTTATTCTCGGGGCGGGAATAGCCTCATGGTCCTGACCGGCGGCCGTATCTACACCATGGATGCGCGCGACTCCGTCGTGGACACGCTCGTCGTCCGCGACGGGCGTGTGGCGTTCGCGGGCGCACGCGGCGACGTGAATGCGCAGGTCGGCGAGCGTGTGATCGACCTCGCCGGTTGCGCCGTCCTCCCCGGGCTCGTGGACGCGCACGCCCACCTGATGAGCCTGGCCAAGACGCGGCTCGAGCTGCGCGTAGCCCACCTGCCGTCCGAGCAGGCGACGGCCGATGCGGTGGCGCGCGCGGCCTCCATCACGCGGCCGGGCGAATGGCTGACCGGCCGCGGATGGGACCAGACGTCGTGGCCGGGCCAGGCCTTCCCCACGCGCGCCTCGCTCGATCGCGCCGCGCCCGCGCAGCCGGTGGCGCTCCTCCGCGTGGACGGCCACGCCATCTGGGCGAACGGAGCCGCGTTGCGTGCGGCCGGCGTCGACCGCCACACCGGCGATCCCGGCGGCGGGCGCGTCGTGAAAAACGTAGCCGGTGAGCCCACCGGTCTCCTCGTCGACACTGCGCAGGAGCTCGTGCGGGCGGTCATCCCGCCGCCGTCGCCGGAGCGCTTCGAGCAGGCGGTGACCGACGCCATCGCCGAATGCCTCGCCAAGGGTCTCACCGGCTGTCACGAGATGGGCGTTGACCTCGCCACCCTCGCCTCGTACCGGCGCCTCGTGGAACGCAACGCCTTCCCGTTCCGCAACTACGTGGCGGTGAGCGGCAAGAAGGCGTGGGCCGAGTATCGCGAGCGCGGGCACGAGACGATCGGCGACGGCCGCGTGGTGGTGGGGGCACTGAAGCTCTGGCTCGACGGAGCGCTGGGCTCCCGCGGCGCCGCCATGCATTCGCCGTACTGCGACGATCCCGCCAACACGGGCCTCCTCCTCATCCAGCAAGATCAGCTGATCCGCCTCGTGGGCGAGGCGAAGGCCGCGGGCTTCCAGGCCTGCGTGCACGCGATCGGCGACCGCGCCAACACGCTCGCCCTCGACGCGATGGAGAAGGTCGGCGTCGCCGGCCGGCGCTTCCGCATCGAGCACGCGCAGGTGCTGGCGCCTGCCGACGTCCCGCGTTTCGCCCGCCTCGGCGTCATCCCGAGCATGCAGGCCACGCACTGCACCTCCGACATGCGCTGGGCGGGCGAGCGTCTCGGCCCCGAGCGAATCCACGGGGCGTACGCGTGGCGGTCGGTGCTCGACACGGGAACCATCATCGCCAATGGCTCGGACTTTCCCGTCGAGGACCCGAACCCCTTTCACGGCCTGCACGCCGCCGTGACCCGACGGCCGCTCGCCGGCGACCACGCAGCCTGGCAGCCCGAGCAGCGCATGACGCGCCTGGAGGCGGTATCGAGCTTCACACGCTGGAACGCGTGGGCGTGCGGTCAGGAGGGTGAGCTGGGGTCGCTGGAGCGCGGCAAGCGGGCGGACCTGGTCGTGCTCTCCGCCGACGTCCTCACCTGCCCCGCGTCACGCATCAAGGATGTGGCTCCCATGCTCACGATGGTGGCGGGCGAGGTCGTCTTCGATCGTAAGATCCTGATCCCGAGCACGTGAGGAGGAGAGGCGAATGCACGCCACGCTGAATCTCGACGAGCTGAAGAAGCACATCGGCCGCAAGCAGGTCACCACCGACGTGGTGACGGCGGCACCCGCAAACTTGCTGCGACTGACGTTCGCGCGTCCGGATCCCGAGCTGATGCCGGGCGATCCGCTGCCTCCCGGCTGGCACGTCTTCTACTTCCTGCCGCGGCTGGGCCCCCACGAGCTGCGGGCCGACGGCACGCCTGCCGATGGCGGCGTGCTGCCCGACATGCCGCTGCCGCGGCGCATGTTCGCGGGCGAGACGTTTCGATTCCATCGCCCCCTCCGCATCGGCGAAAGCCTGCGTCGCGAGACGGAACTGATCGACATCTCGCTGAAGAGCGGCGGCACCGGCACCCTCGTGTTCACCACCGTGCTCAGCCGCATCTTCGGAGGCGAGGGGTTGGCGGTCGAGGAGGAGCGGCGCATCGTGTACCGCGAGGAGGTGAAGACGGGCGAGGGCAACCAGGCCCCGCGGCGCGAGCCGGCGCCCGCGGAGGTGCCGTGGCGGCGCACGATCACGCCGGATCCCATCCTCCTCTTCCGCTTCTCCGCGCTCACCTTCAACAGCCACCGCATCCACTACGACCGCCGCTGGGCGATGGAGGTCGAGGGCTACCCGGGCCTCGTCGTGCACGGTCCTCTCACGCAGACGCTCCTCATCGACTTCGCGCGCGACCACGCGGGCGGCCGCCGCTTCGTGAGCTGGACGACACAGGCGCGCGCGCCGCTCTTCGAGCCGGCGCCGTTCGAGCTGCGCGGCCGCCCCACCGCCGGCGGCTGCGAGCTGTGGGCGGTCACGCCCGAGGGGACGGTGGCGATGAGCGCCACGGCGGAGCTGGCCTGATGGACTTCCACGCCTTCATGTACGTCACCATCGGCCGCCGCCACGAGCTGGAGCGGGGCATGGCGGGCAAGGATACCGTCCTCTATCAGCGGATGCTCGCCGAGATCGCCGAGTACGCGCGGGTGTGCGACGCCACCGGATGGTCCGGCATCGGCATCCCCGAGCATCACCTGCAGATCGAAGGCTTCGAGCTGGGCCAGGATCCCGGGCTCATGGCGATGTTCCTCGGCCGCCACGCGCCGCGGCTGCGCATCAACCAGTTCGGCTACGTGCTGCCCACCCACAATCCTCTGCGCGTCGCCGAGCACGCGGCCACGCTCGATCACCTCCTCGGCGGCCGGCTCAACGTGGCCTTCGTGCGCGGCTACCAGGCGCGCTGGTTCGAGAACTACGCGGCGGTGCCGGGCGTGAAGGCGACGGGCCCCTGGAACCGGAAGACCGATGATGACGCAATGAACCGCGAGCTCTTCGAGGAGTGCGTGGCCATCATCAAGACGGCGTGGAGTCACGACACGTTCTCGTACAAGGGCAAATACTGGTCGTTCCCGCCCGCGGGGCAGCAGCAGCCGCACCTGCATCCCGTTTACCTGAAACACGGGCGCGGCGTGGATGCCGACGGCGCCATCCGTGAAGTCGGGATCGCGCCGCGGCCGCTGCAGAACCCGATCCCCATCTATTCCGGCTTCACGCACAGCCTGCAGACCTCGCTCTACTGGGCCAAGGAAGGCGGCAAGCCCATCGTGATGGCCAAAGAAATGGACTTCTGCGAGTTACTCTGGCGCCGTTATCGGGGAAGTGGCCGAGGAGAACGGGCGCGACGTGTCCCGCGGCGACGAGGCCGCGTGGGGCGGCTACCTCGTGCTCGCCGACACCAAGAGCGAAGCCGAAGCGTGGGCCGAAGACTGCCTGTGGATGTGGGACACGTGGTCCACACCCTTCGGCCAGGACCGTCCCCCGCTGCTGATCGGCGATCCCGACACCGTGTCACGGATGATCGACAAGGCCGCCAAGCACGTCCCCTTCCGCGAAATCTTCTGCCTCTTCGGCCAGGGCATCCTGGATCGCGACCGCTGCCTGAAGACGCTGGAACTGTGCGCCGAGAAGGTCATGCCGCGGTTCCGGTAGCTGGTGGCGCGTGGTCGCGCGGGGGTGGGTGGGGCTTGGGGGTGCCGGCGACCACGTGAATGGTGGCCGAATCGGATCGAGGGTGGCTGGGCTCCATCGACACGCCGACGTGCGTTGCTAGTTGAGAGGGAAACGGGTCCCGGACCCCCAAGCCCCACCCACCCCCGCGCGACCACGCGGCGGACCGTAGGAGACAGCACCGCGTAGCCCTATCGCGAAACCCAGCTCAAATACGCGAGCGTCGCGGTCGTCGCTCTTTTGGGCGTCGGTCGTCGCGCTTCCTCGTCGTTGTCGGTCCCGTTTGCATGCCGCGCGGGTGGCGGCGGGGGGTTGGGCGCTGGGGGTCCGGGACCCGTTTCCCGCTCACTCGGACCGCACGTCGGCGTTTCGAGGAGCGCCGCGGCTTTTGCCGCGGCGCTGCCGAGCGCGGGGGGCTTGGGGGGCCCTTCTCTGACACCCGGCG
>CAYQQT010000323.1:0-4966 GCA_964419375.1 uncultured bacterium | reverse complement strand
GACACTTTTTGAAGTCGACCGACTGCATCAGGCGACCGCCAACACGTTGCTCTCGATGCAGGTCACGGTCGTAGCCCTGTACGACGGGCTAGATGAAGGGTGGCTCCCTGACATACCCGCAACGTCTATCTTGGGCGGCTTAGCGATGGCAAGCGCCGACCTCACAGATCGGCACACCGGCATTCATCCGCTACTCTTCGTTCGCGACAACATATTTAGAGCCTTGGCACAACTCGATAGCGATTTTACGCGACACATCGAAGGTCACACCCTTCGCTTGCACTGGGACGAGAACTCTCTATTGCATTTCGTCGCCCAGCGGCTCCGCATTGCGCTGAATCTCGAAAGTATCGAAAGCGACATCAAAGTTTGGGACCGCTTCGCGCATAGAGCTTTGCAGCAGAGGGAAGGCTTCCTACGATGCCTCCACTACACGTTGTACCGACCGCGTGACGTCATCGTTCTACTGAACGAGGCATATACCAACGCGGGCCGGGAAGGGCGCGCTGAGATTGTTGAGTCCGACATCGACATCAGCGCTCGCCGCATCTCCGAACATCGTCTCGCGGATCTTCTCAAGGAGTACGAGACTGTATTCCCCGGGCTAACTCTGTTTGTAGACAAGTTCAAGGGACGGCCGACACAAGAGCGCATGGGTGACGTGGTTGACGTTCTCAACGAAGCCGTCAGCACAGCGGACTATGCGAATCCCGCGGCTCGAGACTTCGGCCTGTTCGACTCCGGTTCGCAGATTTTCTCGGCACTGTACAGCGTTGGCTTCGTCGGCGTACAGGAACCCGGTGGTCCGAGTTTCATCTTCTGCCACGACGGCGCCGCCTCCGCACTCAGCTCGACCGAGCCTGAGCGGGCGATAACTGTGCACCCCTGTTACTGGCGAGCATTGGACCTGCAGGGCGAAAATCCACCCGAAGACGTGATGATCAAGATTAACGATGAGTACAAGGCGAAACCATCGGCAGATCTGAACAACATGAGAACGCGCCTTCTAGGCGAAATATACGGCGCATTACCTAGACTTCCAGTAGGACATGATGGAAGTCGTCAGTTCGAGGAATGGGTGCTACGCACAGTAAAAGTGTTGTTCTCCGGCCGTCTATCCAATATCCAATTGAAACCGAATCCCGGGTCAGTGCAACAGCGTGATGTCGTCGGAACAAACTTGGCCGACACCGGATTCTGGAATCGCATATGGGGTGACTACCGAACACGGCAAGTCGTCTTCGAGGTGAAGAATTACGAGGAAGTGGGCGGGGATGAGTTTCGGCAGGTTATGAGTTATATGACGGGCGAATACGGTCGCTTTGCAATCATTGTCACGCGTGCCAAGACGGAAGCTGTGACTGATACCGAGAAGACGTGGATTCTAACCGCCTGGAGTGAACACAAAAAGATCGTGATGATTCTTCCAGCGATCATTCTCGCCCGCTGCGTTTCTAAGCTGCGGAGTCCTAGAAAATACGACTACACAGAAGACACACTGAACAAGAGAATGGATCAACTTGTCCGTTCGCACTTAAGTATTCCCCAAGCGAGGCCATTCCGAAAAAAACGGCACAAGAAGAAGCGGGGGAAAGACTGAAATGAGCGGCATTCTCGCCTTCGGCGCCTACGTGCCTCACTACCGCCTCGATCGAAAGGCGGTGGCGCAGGCGCTCGACGTGGCGGGCGGCTCGGGCACGCGGGCGGTCGCCTCCTACGACGAGAACACGACCTCACTCGCCGTCGAGGCGGCGCGGAGCGGCGGGCACCGCACGCGCGGCGCCGCGCGTGCCGTCTACTTCGCGACCTCCGATCCCGGCTATCTCGACAAGACCAACGCCGCTACCATCCACGCCGCTCTCGATCTGGATCCTTCCGTCCCCGCGTACGACATGATCGGCTCCGTACGCTCCGCCGCGGGCGCCCTGCGCGCGGGGCTGGACGCGCGCGTGCCGACGCTCGTGGTGATGGCGGATATCCGCACGGGGCTGCCCGGCGGCGCGGACGAGCGCGACGGTGGCGACGCCGCCGTCGCCTTTCTTTGCGGCGAAGGCACGAAAGAGCAGCCGGTGCTCGCGGAGCCGATCGCGACGGCGTCACGGACCGCGGAGTTCCTCGACCGCTGGCGCCTGCCCGGAGACAACGCCTCCCGACAGTGGGAGGAGCGCTTCGGCGAGCACGCGTACGTCCCCCTCGGCGAAGCGGCGGTGGCGGATGCGCTCGAGCACGCGGGCGTCACCGCCGACGCGCTGCACGCCGTCATCGTGGCCGGCCCTCACGGGCGCGCCAACAAGCGCGTGGCGGCGGCCATCGGCGCCAAGAAAGCGGCGCTCGTCGACGACCTCACGAGCGTGATCGGCAACACGGGCTCCGCGCACGCGGGGCTCCTGCTCGCGGGCGCGCTCGAGAAAGCCGGGCCCGACCAGCTCATCATGGTGGTCTCGCTCGCCGACGGCGCCGACGTCACGATCTGGCGGACGACGACGGCGATCACCAGCCACAAGCCCGCGCGCACCGTGGCCCAGCAGGTGGAGGAGGGCGCGCCTGTCTCCTACGCCACGTTCCTGACCTGGCGCGGCTTCCTCAAGCGCGAGCCACCGCGGCGGCCGGATCCCCAGGCTCCAGAATCGCCCGCCGCCCTCCGGTCCGAAGGCTGGAAGTATGCCTTTATCGGCAGCAAGTGCCAGGCGTGCGGCACCAGGCACCTGCCGCCGCAGCGCGTGTGCGTGAAGTGCCACGCCATCGACAAGATGGCCGCGGAGCGGATGGCCGACGTGCCCGCGCGCATCGCCACCTTCACCGTCGATCGCCTCGCCTACTCGCTGTCGCCTCCGGTGGTGGTGGCGGTGATCGACTTCGAGGGCGGCGGGCGCTTCCAGTGCGAGATGACGGACGTGGACCCCGCTGCCGTGAAGATCGGCGATAAAGTGGAGATGACCTTCCGCCGTCTCATGACGGCGGGCGGCGTGCACAACTACTTCTGGAAAGCCAGACCCGTGAGAGGAGCCGCGTAATGGCGAGCAATGGCATTCGGGACCGGGTGGCGATCGTCGGCATGGGCTGCACGCCCTTCGGTGAGCGCTGGGACAAGAGCACGGGCGACCTGCTCATCGATTCCTCCAAGGACGCCTGCGCCTCGGCGGGCGTCGAGCTGAAGGACATCGACGCCTACTGGCTGGGCACGCTCTTCTCCGGCAACAGCGGGCTCACGCTGTCGCGGCCGCTCAAGATCGACTACAAGCCGGTGAGCCGGCTCGAGAACTTCTGCGCCACGGGCTCGGAGGCGTTCCGCAACGCGTGCTACGCCGTCGCCTCCGGCGCCTACGACGTCGCGATGGCGATCGGCGTGGAGAAGCTGAAGGACTCCGGCTTTTCGGGCCTGCCCACCACCCGCAGCAGCGGCGACGGCACCCTCGCCGGTCTCACCGCGCCCGCCATGTTCAGCCTCCTCGCACCGGCCTACGCGAAGAAATACGGCGTCGAGGACGCCGTGCTGAAAGAGGCCATGACGCGCATCGCGTGGAAGAACCACAAGAACGGCGCCCTCAACCCGCGCGCGCAGTTCCGCAAGGAAGTGTCCAAGGAGACGATCGCGTGCTCGCCGCTGGTCGCGGGCAGCCTCGGCATCTTCGACTGCTCGGGGGTGAGCGACGGCTCCGCGGCCGCCATCGTCGTCCGCGCCGAGGACGCGCACCGGTACACGGACAAGCCGCTGTACGTGAAAGCGCTGTCGTTCATCGCGGGGCCCGCCGCGGGGCCCATCGATCCCGACTACGATTACACGACCTTCCCGGAAGTCGTCGCCTCCGCGGTGGACGCCTACGCGCAGGCCGGCATCAAGGATCCGCGCGCGGAACTGGCCATGGCGGAAGTGCACGACTGCTTCACGCCCACCGAGCTGGTGCTGATGGAAGACCTCGGCTTCGCGCCGCGGGGCACCGCGTGGAAGGAAGTCCTCGCCGGCACCTACGACCTCGACGGCGAGCTGGCCGTCAATCCCGACGGCGGCCTGAAGTCCTTCGGCCACCCCATCGGCGCCTCGGGCCTGCGCATGCTGTTCGAGTGCTGGCTGCAGCTGCGCGGCGAGGCGGGCAAGCGCCAGATCGCCAGCATCGGCCGCGGCCGCAAATTGGCCCTCACCCATAACCTCGGCGGCGCTCCCGGCGAATGCGTGTCGTTCGTCAGCGTCGTCGGATCGGAGCCAAGCGCCTAGCCATGCCGACCCGCATCGTCTTCGCCCCCAAGCTGCCCAAGCCCGTCATCGACATCGCAATGGCCATGCTGCCCCCCGACTTCGAGTTCGTCGTGTGCGATCCCAATGCGCCCGAGTTCCTCGAGGCGTGCAAGGAGGCCGAGTACTACATGGGCTTCGCGCGCACGCCGCTCGGGCCGGACTTCTACCAGGCGGCGAAAAAGATGCGCCTGGTCCAGCTCATCAGCGCCGGCTACAACACGGTGGACATCGAGGCCGCCCGGCGCGCGAAGGTGCCGGTGGCGAACAACGGCGGCGCCAACTCCGTGGCCGTCGCCGAGCACACCATCATGCTGATCCTGGCCGCCCTCAAGAAGCTCGCCTGGCAGCACAACAACGTGGTGGCGGGCAAGTGGCGCGTGGGCGACTTCGCGGAGACGCGCCTCTACGAGCTGGCGGGCAAGCGCGTGGGCATCGTGGGCCTGGGCAACATCGGCAAGCGCGTGGTGCGGCGCCTGGCCGGCTTCGACTGCCAGGTGGTCTACAACGACATCGTGCGCCTGGCCGAGCACGAGGAGGACGCGCTCGGCGTGAAATACGTGCTGCTCGACGAGCTGCTGAAGACCTCCGACGTCGTCTCCCTGCACGTCCCCCTCACCGCGCAGACGAAGGACATGATCTCCGAGCGCGAGCTGGGGCTCATGAAGCCGACGGCCGTGCTCGTGAACACGTGCCGCGGCCCCGTGGTGGACGAGGTGGCGCTGCACAAGGCGC
>CAYQQT010000322.1:2787-4986 GCA_964419375.1 uncultured bacterium | reverse complement strand
GGCGCTGCCGAGCGTAAGGGGGGCTTGGGGGGCCCGCTCGGGGCCCCCCATCCAAGAAAAGCCATCCACACCACGACAATCAGGAGGCCGAGCATCTCTCGCGCCTCCTCCACCCTGGGCGTGAGCATGCCGGCCTTGGCGAAGAGGTCGCGCGGCGCGACGTGGCCGATGACCCCGGGCGCCAGCGTGGCCGCCCATACCGCGGCCACCAGCGCCACGCCCACCGGAAACCATCGCCATAGGCGTCGAGCCAGCGCCAGCACGCACGCGAGGGCGGCGGCGCCGTAGATCGCCATCCACTGCAGCGGGTCCGGATCGTTGTATTGCATGGCGACCGCGTACAGGAAATACAGAGCCATCAGCACGGTGAGGATGCGCAGGACCCACACCATCGTGCGGCCTCCTAGTAGCTTTTGGGCAGCCCGAGCACGTGCTCGGCGATGTGATTGAGGACCATCTGCTGCGACACCGGCGCGATCTTGTAGAGCCGCACCTCGCGCCACAGCCGCTCGACGTGGAACTCCTTGGCGTAGCCGTAGCCGCCGTGCGTCTGCAACGCGACGTCGCACGCCTCGAAGCCGGCCTCGGCCGCCATCAGCTTGGCCGCGTTGGACTCCGCTCCGCACGGATGGCCGTTGTCGAAGAGCCACGCCGCTTTCATGCACATCAGCTCGGCGGTCTCGAGCTTGGCCCACGCCATCGCGAGGGGGTGGGCGATGGCCTGGTTCTGACCGATGGGCCGATCGAACACGACGCGCTGCTTGGCGTACTCCACGCCGCGGGCGAGGGCGGCGCGGCCGATCCCGACCGCCTCGATGCCGGTGAACACGCGCTCGGGGTTGAGCGAGTCCAGCAAGTGGTAAAAGCCGTTGCCGACCTCGCCCACCACGTTCTCCTCGGGGATCTCGAGGCCGTCGATGAAGATCTCGTTGGAGTCCACGGCGGCCCGGCCCAGCTTCTCGATCTCCTGCACGGTGATCTTCGAGCGGTCGAACTCGGTGAAGAAGAGCGTCATCCCCTTCACCGGCTTCTTCGGATTCGCCTCGCGCGGCTCCGTGCGCGCCAGCAGCAGCATGTGGGTGGCGTTCTGCGCGTTGGTGTTCCACACCTTGCGGCCGTTGACGATGAACTTCGAGCCCTCGCGCCGGGCCACCGTCTGGATGCGCGAGGTGTCGGTGCCGGCGTTGGGCTCGGTGACGCCGAACGACATGACGATCTCGCCCGTGGGCATGCGCGGCAGGTACTTCTGCTTGAGCGCCGCGCTGCCGTGCTTGATGAGCGGCATGGGGGGGAACATGTAGAAGTGGATAGGCGAGGCGCCGCTCGTGCCCGCGCCCGCGGCGCAGATCTCGTGCAGCATGAGGGCGGCCTCCGTGACGCCGAGCCCGGCGCCGCCGTACTCCTCCGGCACGATCATGCCGAGCCAGCCCGCCTGCGCGAACGCCTTCACGAACTCCCAGGGATACTCGGCCTTCTTGTCCTTCTCCCGCCAGTACTCGAGCGAGAACGATCGCGCGAGGGTGGCGACTTCCTTGCGAATCAACTCCTGGGACTCGGTGAGCGAAAAATCCATGGCGGTCTCCTCGCGGCCGGCTGCCCGGATTCTAGCGTAGGATGCGGCGGAACGGCAAAAGGAGACCTATGGCGACCTTCGTGGAGCGCCTGGTGCGGGCGGCGAAACTGGACGTGACCCTGTACGAGGAAGTCGAGAACGACACCGCGGCCACCGGCCAGGCGCTCGGCGTGGTGGTGCTGAGCAGCGTGGCGGCCGGCATCGGCTCGGGGGCGGGCGTGCGCGGCCTCGTCTTCGGCACCGTGGCGAGCCTCCTCGGCTGGGCGTTCTGGGCGTGGATCACCTACCTCATCGGCACCCGCTGGCTGCGCGAGCCCGCCACGCACGCGGACTGGGGCCAGCTCGCGCGCACGATCGGCTTCGCCCAGGCTCCCGGCCTCCTGCGCGTGGTGGGCGTGATCCCCTTCCTGCACGGGTTCGTGTTCCTCGTCACCGCGCTGTGGACGCTCGTGGCCGTCGTCATCGGCGTCCGCCAGGCGCTCGACTTCACCAGCACCCTCCGCGCCGTCGCCGTCTGCTTCCTCGGCTGGCTCGTCCAGGTCGTCCTCTCCGCCCTCGTGATGACGCTCGCCGGGTAGCATTCGAGGAGCGGCACGGCTTTGCCGGGTCGCTGCCGAGCGTCGGGG
>CAYQQT010000322.1:0-2687 GCA_964419375.1 uncultured bacterium | reverse complement strand
TCGAGGAGCGGCACGGCTTTGCCGGGTCGCTGCCGAGCGTCGGGGGGATTGGGGGGCCCTTCGAGGCCCCCCATGGTGTTAGAATCGCGCGCCAATGGCGGTCCAGGCTCTCTACGCGCTGCAGAACGGGTTCATGGGCTTCCAGCGCTCCGGGCTTTTCTATGGTGACCCCTCCGGCGAGAAGGTTCAGATCCCGATCAGCTGTTACCTCGTGCGCACCTCCGAGGCCGTCATCCTCTTCGACACCGGGGTGTCGCCGCGCGCGGTGCCCGGCCTCATGCGCAACGACTCCTACGCCCGCTTCACGGACGAAGACCTCCTCGTGCACCGCCTCGATGCCCTCGGCCTCGAGCCCTCGCAGGTGGACATGGTCGTGCTCTCGCACCTGCACTACGATCACGCGGGCGGGGCGGCTCTCTTCCCGTCCTCGGAGCTCATCGTCCAGAAGGACGAGTACGCGTACGCGCACTACCCCGCCTCCTTCTTCGAGAGCTTCTACTACCGCAAGAACTTCGAGCTGCCGGGGGCGCGCTGGCGCCTGCTCGACGGCGACACCGAGCTCGTGCCGGGCGTGAGCGTGCTGCGGACCGACGGCCACACGCCCGGCCACCAGTCGCTGCTCGTGGAGCTGCCGGAGACGGGCGCCGTCGTCCTCGCCGGCGACGCGTGCTACTGGCAGGAGTCCATCGACAAGGAGCGCCCGCCCGGTGTGGTGTGGAACCCGACGCTGGCGCTGCATTCCATCAAGAAGCTGAAGACGATCGCCCGCCTCGTGGGTGGGCGGATCTTTCCGAGCCACGATCCCGTTTTCTGGAACACCGTCAAGCAGTCACCCGAACCGTACCGATAAGGAGAACGTCATGATTGCAGCCTTCATCGCCGTCCTACTGGTCCTCGGCGTCACCGTGAGCGCGGGCGCGCAGACGCGCGAGATGACCATGGGCAACGTGAACCCCCCCAAGCACGGCACCTCCCAGGCCGCGCAGCAGTTCGTGGACAAGCTCGCCGAGCTGTCGGGCGGCAAGATCAAGGTCACGCATCACCACTCGGGCGCGCTCGGTGGCGAGCGCGAGGTGGGGCAGAACGTCCAGCTCGGCACGGTGGACTTCTCGCCCATGACGACGGCGCCGATGTCGACGCTCGTGCCCGAGATGTCCGTCTTCCAGCTCCCGTACATCTTCCGCGACTACCAGCACGTCTACGCCGCCCTCGACGGCAGCGACGTCATCCGCAACTACTATGGTCCCGTGCTCGACAAGAAAGGCCTGAAGCTGGTGGGCTTCTTCGCCGCCGGCTATCGCGGCATCTATGGACACTACCCGATCAACTCGATTGCGGACGTGAAGGGCAAGAAGATCCGCGTGCAGGAAGACAAGATCCTCGTGGCCACCTTCAAGGCGCTCGGCATGATCTCCACGCCGATCGCGTTTCCCGAGGTGGCGACGGCGCTGCAGACGAAGGTGATCGACTTCGCCGAGGGCGGGATCAACACCTACTACCACAACAAATTCTACGACATCGTGAAGAACGTGGCCGACGTGCGCCACACGCACCAGGCGGTGGCGCTCATCATGTCCAAGGCGTCGTGGGACAAGACGGACGGCGCGGGCCAGAAGGCCATCATGGACGCGGCGAAGTACGCCGAGCAGTGGAACCGCAAGTTCATCCTCGAGGAGGACAAGTCGATCCAGGCGCAGGTGAAGGAGAAGGGCGGGCTCATCACCAAGCCGGACGCCACCCCCTTTCGCGACGCCACCAAGAGCGTGTACGAGGACTTCTACGCCACGCCCGCGGGCAAGGACGCGCGCAAGATCGTCGACCACATCCTGAGCATCAAGTAAGCGTGGACGAGCGCCCCCTCGGCCGCTGGGGTACCCGGGTCTATGAAGGACTCGGGTACCTCGGCGGCGCGATCCTGGCCGTGATGACGGCTGCGGTCGTCGGTAGCGTCACGCTGCGCTGGCTCGGCTCCCAGATCGTCGACGGCCTCGACGAGCTGCCACGCTTCCTCTTCGTCTGGCTCGTCATGATCGGCGCGGCGGCGGCGATGCACCGCGGCCATCACACCACGCTGGACTTCTTCCGGGATCGCTTCGGCCCTCGTGGCCGCCTCGTCGCGATCTTCTTTACGAACGTGGTGGGAATCCTCTTCTTTCTGTCCCTCATCAAGACGAGCCTGGTGCTGGTGCCGAACTCGCAGCTTCAGACCAGCGCCAGCCTGGGGCTGCCGCTCGGGTATGTCTACGCGGCGGTGCCCATCGGCGCCGCACTCATCATCCTTCCCATGGCCTGGCGCGCGGCCCGCGTCGCGAGGGAGCTGTGGCAGAAACCCTCCTGATCGTCTTCCTCTTCTTCGTCGTCATGGGCATGCCGATCGGCATCGCCCTCGGTGTGGGCACCCTCGCCGCCGCGACGTTCTACTCCGCGCTCAACCCGATCATCATCCCGTCGCGCCTCGTGGGGCTGCTGTCCGACTCCTACATCATCCTCTCCGCCCCGCTCTTCATCCTCGCCGGCAACATCGCCGCCCGGGGCGGGGTGGCGCGCGCCATCATCGACCTCGCCACCGTGCTCGTGGGGCGCTTCCGGGGCGGGCTCGCCTACGTCAACATCGTGGACTCGATGATCTTCGGCGGCATCTCCGGCTCCGCCGTCGCCGACGTCTCCGCCCTCGGCACCTTCCTGAT
>CAYQQT010000321.1:0-4992 GCA_964419375.1 uncultured bacterium | reverse complement strand
TCCGGTGAGCGCGCCCTACGAGACGATCGTCTACGAGGCAGCGGGCGGCCTCGCCACCATCACCCTCAACCGTCCCGACGTCCTGAACGCGATGAACGACGGCATGCGGCGCGAGCTCACGCGGTGCTTCGAGGCCCTCGCCGTCGACGACGACGTGCGCGTGATCGTGCTCACCGGCAGCGGCGAGCGCGCGTTCTCCGCGGGCGCCGACATCCGGGAGTTCGTGGAGCCGCTGGTACCCGTGCACTTCCGCGAGGCGCGCCGGCGCCTCGACTTCCGCCAGGTCATGGACCGGTGCCGGCAGCCCATCGTGGCCGCCATCAACGGCTTCGCGCTCGGCGGCGGGCTCGAGCTGGCGCTGGCGTGCGACATCCGCATCGCCGCCTCCAGCGCGATGCTCGGGCTCACCGAGATCAACCTCGCCATCATTCCAGGCGGCGGCGGCACGCAGCGGCTGCCGCGCCTGCTCGGACGGGGCAAGGCGCTGGAGCTGATTCTCACCGGCGCGCGCATCGACGCGGCGGAGGCGCTGCGCATCGGGCTCGTGGAGCGCGTGGTCGAGCCCGGGCAGGCGCTGGCGGCCGCGATGGAGCTGGCGCGCGTCATCGCCGCCAAGGCGCCCGTGGCGCTGCGCTACGCCAAGGAAGCGGTGGTCAAGGGCCTGGAGCTGCCGCTCGCGGACGGCATCCGCCTCGAGGGCGATCTCTCCACCCTGCTGCGCACGACCGAAGACCGCGTGGAGGGGGCGAAAGCGTTTCTCGAGAAGCGCGCACCACGCTGGACGGGGCGGTGACCTTCTCGTATTACGCGCGCCTGTCCCGCGCGCAGCAGGCCGTCTATCGCCAGAGCGATGCCGTCACCACCATCCGTCTCGAGCGCGCGCAGGAGCTTCAGCCTCTGGTGAGCGCGCTGGTGGCCGCCCTCACAGCCGAGGACCGCGCGGCCACCCAGCAGGCCTCCGAGCGGCTCGTGCGCGGGCTCACGCACGCCCTCGGCATGCCCCCCGTGCGCGTGGAGGTGCTGGCGGCGCGGCCGCACGCGCGGTGGGGCGAGCTGCACGGCCTCTACACCGCCGAGCGCGGGCGCACGCCGAAGATCCAGCTCTGGATGCGCACCGCCAAGCAGAAGCGCGTGGTCGCCTTCCGCACCTACCTGCGCACGCTCCTGCACGAGGTCGGTCACCACATCGACTTCACCACGCTTCGGCTGCCGGACTCCTTTCACACGGAGGGCTTCTACAAGCGCGAGTCGAGCCTCTTCGCGCAGCTCGTGCCGGAGGGCAAGCCGCGCCTGCCCACCTTCGAGGCGTGGGCGGCGCAGCCCGCGGACGAGCGCATGCGGCGGCTGTCGCGCACGCCCGATCAGCTCGCCGCCGGCATGAAAGGCGCACACGAAAGCGTGCTCAGCCGCCGGCCGAGCGCCACGAGCTGGGCGCCCGTGGAAGTGCTCGCGCACCTGCTCGACTCCGAGGAGCTCTTCGTCCTTCGCTTCCACACCATCCTCGCCATGACGGAGCCGGCGCTCTACGAGGCGGGACCGGCGGAGCGCTGGGCACGGGAGCGGCAGTACCTGCGCTACGATGCGAAGGAGGCGCTGGCCGCCTTCCGCACACGCCGCGGGGAAACGCTGGAGCTGCTGGTGGGTCTCGCCGCGAGCGACTGGGAGCGCGGGGCGATCCATCCCGCGCGCGGACGCATGACGATCGACACGCTGGTGAGCATCATGGCGTGGCACGACGACAACCACCTCGAGCAACTCACCCGAGCCCTGGAGGGAAAGCCCTGATGCTGACGATGGAAGACTACGCCAAGCAGACGCCCGAGGAGCGGCTCAAGCGGGCGGCGCGGACCGCCGACGACCTCGCGGCCGCCATCCGGGGCAAGGACGACGCCGCCGTGTCGAAGCGTCCCGACGGCAAGAACTGGGCGGCCAAGGAAGTGATCTGCCACCTGCGCGACACCGAAGAGTCGTTCATGGCGCGCTTCGACGTCATCATGGCCATGGACGATCCCAAGCTCGTGGGCGCCAATCCCGACCGGTGGGCGGAGGAGCGGCAATACCTGCGCAACGACGTCACGGAGGCGCTCGCGGCCTTCCGCAGACGGCGCGAGGAGACGCTCGCGTTCTTTCGCGGCCTCAAGGGTGAGCAGTGGAAGCGCGGCGGGATTCACGCCACGCGCGGGCGCATGACCGTGGACGACTTCCTCTCCCTCATCGCCTGGCACGACCCCAACCACCTGGATCAGCTCAAGCGCGCGCTCGACGGCCGCGCGTAGGATGCCGGCCCCCGCGCGCTTCCGCTTCAACGAAGGAGGAACGCGGTTTCGGCTCTACCCGCAGCCGGCGCGCCTGGGCTTCGCCCCGCTCACCGTGCACGTCGACGCGCCGCCGGGGTCCATCCTCACCGGCCCCCGCGACGCCACCATCCAGACCATCGACGCCGTCGCCAAGCTCGGCTACCGCAAGGACCCCACGGAAGCGATCCGGGGCCGGCCCCCGTACGAGGGACGCCGCCGGCCGGGCGTGAGACCCGCCACCGGCGGCCATTTCGACCACGTGGAGCCGGGCACGCGCGAGTTCGGCCTCACGGCGCCCTTCGCGGCGGTAAGGCTCGTCCTCGAGATCTGGCGTCACTATCTCGAGCGCCCGCTGCGCTGGCACTTCGCCGACACCGTGAGCCCGCGTCTGGAGCTGTTCCCGCACATCCGCTCGTACAACGCCTGGTCCGGCGAGGGCTACATCGAGCTCGGCTCCCCGTCCTATCCGGACGACAGGGACGACCCCTACTGCGAGAACTTCGAGGTGGTAGCGCACGAGACGGGCCACCTCATCATGAAGTCCGTGATCGGCACCATGCCCGACGACGAGAAATCGATGCAGCATCGCGCGCACGAGGAGGCCGCCGCCGACTTCATCGCCATGCTGAGCACGCTGCACTTGCCGCCCGTCGTCACCCGCGCCCTCGCGCAGAGCCACGGCCAGCTGTACGGCGCCAACGTGCTGTCGCGGATGGGCGAGTGGGACGTGACGAAGAGCACGTCGATACGCCACCTGTTCAACGAGGCGACCATGGAGGCCGCGCGGCGTGACAAGAAGCTCAACAAGCACCGGCTGTCGCTGCCGTTCTCCGGCGCCCTCTTCGACCTCTTCGCGGAAATCCTCAAGGACCGCCTCGTGGAGCGGCAGGCGCTGTCACGCGCGCTCGCCCGCCGCTCGCGCCACCGGCCCGGCGTCCCCTTGGCCGACGTCAAAGCCGCCTTCGCCCGCGCGCACGGCAAGGCGCCCGCGGAGTTCCACGAGGCGCTGCTCGACACGCGCGACGAGATGACGCGCCTGCTCGCGCGCGCGTGGCGGTCGATGCCGCTTCACGGCGTCACCTTCGCCGCCGCCGCCACCCACCTGCTCGCCGCCGACGCGGAGCTGGCGGGCAGCGCTCAGGGACCGCGCGCGGCGCTGATCCGCGAGCTCTTCGAGGCGCGCGGGATGGCGACTCCGCGGTGACCGTGGGCGCGCCGCGCGTGCTCGTCACGGGCGCGGGCACCGGCCTCGGCAACAACATCATGCGCAGTCTGCGCGCCGCCGATCCCCGCCTCCTCATCGTCGGCTGTCACCACGATCGCTTCGAGCTGAGAAAGTCGCCCGCGTACCGGAACTACCTCGTCACGCGCGCGGACGGCCCCGGCTTCGCGGCGAGCGTGCGCCGGGTCGTCGCCGCCGAGCGTGTGGACGTCGTGGTGCCGGCCACCGATGCCGACGTGCGTGCCGTGTCCCAGGCGCGCCGCCGTCTGGGATGCCGCGTGTTCCTGCCACGGCACGGTGTGATCGAGCGCTGCCAGGACAAGTACGCGGTGACGCGCTTCCTGCGCGCGCGCGGTGTGCCCGCGCCCCTCACCTATCCCGTGCGCGACCTGGGCACGGTCGCGCGCGTGTTCAACCGGCTGCCGCGCGCTCCGCTCGCGTGGTGCCGCGCCCGCTCCGGCAGCGGCTCCTTCGCGGCCACCTCCGTGCAGACGGCGGCGCAGGCGCGCGCCTGGATCGCCTACTGGCGCGATTTGCGCGACGTGCCGCCCGCGGATTTCACGCTGTGCGAGTACCTGCCCGGGCGCGACTTCGGCTGCCAGAGCCTGTGGCACGAGGGCCGGCTCGTGCTCGCGAAGACGTTCGAGCGCCTGGCCTATTTCGCCGGCGGCAACCAGCCGAGCGGGGTCTCCTCCGTCGCCTCCCTCGCGAAATCCGTGGTGGAGCCGCGCGTGGTGGAGGTGTGCGCGGCCGCCGTGCGCGCGCTCGATGGACGTACCTCGGGTCTGTACTGCATCGACCTCAAGGAGAACGCGGCGTCCGTTCCGTGCATCACGGACGTCAACGTGGGCCGCTTCAGCCTCACCACCGGCCTCTACGACCTCGTGGGCAAGCACAACATGGCGGGCGCCTACGTGCGCCTGGCGCTCGGCGAGGCGGTGGACTTTGGCGACGCGTACGACCGGGTGGAGGACCAGTACCTGGTGCGGGACGTCGACACGCTGCCAGAAATATTTCACGCCGACGACCTGTTCAATGGTATCGAGGATGCGCGGGGATAGTGGTCAGCTCACGAGGCACGAGACAGGAGGGCGACATGCCAGCGACAGATGCCAGGCCCAAGAAGCGAGGCCAGAAGTACCGCGCCGTCATCGAAGTGCGGGGGCCGAAGACCGAGAAGGACTTCAAGAAGTTCTACCGGGCCCTGAAGGCCGCCACCAAGCCGCGGTGGGTCAAGATGAAGGAGAAGCACCCGCCCAAGACGAAGTGACCCGCGCGCGGATCCTCGAGCTCACCGGCGCCCTCGACGCCCACGGCGCGGAGGCGCTGGCGCTGGAAATCCGCCGCCTCGCGCGCGAGCACGGCGTCGAGGTCACGATCACGCCGATGCGGACGGAGAGCGCGGCCCCTGTGAGGTCATCCCCAGCGCGGCGAAGGCCGCCGCCGCCGCGGCGGCGTGCCTCGCCGCCTCGG
>CAYQQT010000320.1:0-5001 GCA_964419375.1 uncultured bacterium | reverse complement strand
AGATGAGCGACCGTTGGCGTCTCTCCCGTCGTGACATCCTCAAGGGCATGGCCGCCGCCGGCGCCCTCACCGCCGCCGATCTCGCCTGGTGGGAGGAGCCGCTCGTCTCCCCGCGGCGCGCCTTCGGCGCCACGCCGGTGCGCTTCCAGTTCAGCGTGCCGGAGCCGAAGCGGACCGCGCTCGTGGAGTCGCTCGCGCAGCGCTTCAACCAGTCGCAGAAGGACCACGAGGTCAAGGTCGAGTTCGTGCCGCAGGCGCAGGCCCGGCAGAAGCTCATCTCCGGTATCGCCTCCGGCAATCCGCCCGACTGCTGCCAGGTGTGGGACAACTGGGTGGGCGAGTTCGAGGGCATGCAGGCGGTGGAGGACCTCACGGCGAAGGTGAAGGACTGGAAGCATTACGCCGACGTCACGCCCATCGCCTGGCAGACGGTGACCGTGAAGAACAAGATCCTCTCCTTTCCGTGGGTGGTCACCAACGATGCCGTCTACTACCGCACGGACCGGCTCAAGGAGTACGGCCTCAAGGCACCCAAGGACGACTGGACCTTCGACGAGTTCCTCACCCTCGCCAGAGGCTTCGCCAAGCCCGAGAAGAATCAGTACGGCTTCGGCATGCGCGGGCAGGGGACGTGGGCGGTCCTCTACGCCACGGAGTTCATGTACGCCAACGGCGGCCAGGTGCTGAAGGACGGCAAGGTCGTCATCAACTCGAAGGAATCGGCGGAGGCGCTCGACTGGTACCTGGATCTCTTCCGCAAGCACAAGGTGTGTCCGCCCTCGGTGCCGACGGACGGCTGGCGCGGCATCGTGGAGGGCTTCGGCCGCGGCGTGACCAACACCTACATCCACAACTCCGGCTCCTCGGAAGAGCAGAAGGGGTTCGTGGGGGAGAAGAACTTCGCCACGGTGCCGCTGCCGCTGGGCCCCGCCCGGAAGCGCACGTCGTTCTATTTCTCGGAGACGCTCACCGCGTTCAAGGGCGGCAAGAACCGCGAGGGCGCGTGGCGCTTCATGTCCTTCCTGATGGACGACGAGCCGGAGTTCCAGTACTGCAAGACGCTCGGTCTGCTGCCCGCGCGCAAGACGCTCGCCGACCGCCCCGAGTTCGCGAAGGACCCCGCGTACCAGGGCTTCATCAAGTCCTTTCCGTTCTCGATCGTCAGCCCGTACCTGGCGCACGCGGGGTGGGGCGGCAAGATCGACTCCGAAGGCGTGCCGCTCTTCCAGCAGGCGCTCGTCGGCAAGCTGGGATCGCGCGAGTTCCTCGACAAGTTCGCCGAGGTCCTGACGAAGAACATGTCGTAGGCCCATGGCGAGGGACGCGACGATCACGGCTCCCGCGGCGCGGCCGCTCGTCTCGCGCCGCACGCGGGAGCTGCTGGGCGGCTACCTGTACCTGGTGCCGGTGGTGGTGGTCCTCGGCGGCACCGTGCTCTTCCCCATCCTGAAAGCGATCCAGATGAGCCTATACAACCACGTGCTCATCAAGCCGCACGAGTACGGCTTCATCTGGTTCGGCAACTACGTCCGCCTCGTCAAGGACGAGGTCTTCTGGCTCACGCTCTGGAACTCGTTCGTCTGGGTGTTCGGCTCCGTGTCGCTGCAGTTCGCGGGCGGCTTCGCCGCCGCGCTGCTGCTGCACCAGACGTTCCGCGGGCGGGCGGTCCTCCGCACCGTCACGCTGCTGCCGTGGATCATTCCCGGCGTCGTGGTCGCGCTCATCTGGGAGTTCCTGTACCAGCCGAACTACGGCGCGCTGAACGACGTGCTCTTCCGCCTGGGCTGGATGCACGAGAAGGTGGCGTGGCTGTCCAATCCCGATCTCGCCATGCCGGCCGTCATCGCCACCAACGTGTGGCGCGGCGTGCCCTTCTTCGCGATCATGCTGCTGGCGGGCCTGCAGGCGATCCCCGACGAGCTCTACGAGGCGGCGCGCGTGGACGGCGGTGGCGTCACCGATCGCTTCCGGCACATCACGCTGCCGCTGCTGCGCCCGATCATCGTGGTGGCCACCGCCACCCGCATCATCTGGACGTTCAATTACGCCGATCTCATCTTCGTGATGACGAGCGGCGGCCCCGCCCACGCCACCCAGATCACGTCGACGTACACGCTGCTGCAGGCGTACTCGAACCTCGACTTCGGCTATGCGGCCACGCTCTCCGTCGTGCTGCTGCTCATCATGCTGGCGTTCACCATCGTCTACCTGAAGGTCACGAAGGGCGTGGAGAGCGTGTCGTGAGCGGGCGCGCGGGCAGGGGGGATCTCGCCGAGCGCGTGCTGGGGGGGCCCGTGCTGTGGGTCGGGCTGCTCCTGCTCACCCTCTTCGCGCTGCTGCCCTTTGCGTGGGTGCTCCTCAGCTCCTTCAAGACGCGAGCCGAGCTCTACGCCATGCCCCTCGTCTACCTGCCCGCCTCCATCAACTTCGCGAACTACATCGAGGCGTGGACCTCGAAGCTCACCCCGTTCAGCCGCTTCTTCGCCAACAGCCTGTGGGTGTCGTCGGTGACCATGGTGGCCACCACCGTGATCTCCATCCTCGCCGGCTACGCCATCGCGCGCTTCCGCTTCGCGGGGCGGCAGACGCTCCTGCTCGTCTTCCTCGCCACGCAGATGTTCCCGGCGGTGCTGCTCATCGCGCCCTTGCTGTCGCAGTGGCACGCGCTTGGCCTCATCGACACCTACCAGGCGCTCATCTACTCGAACTTCTCCTTCACGGTGCCCTTCACGGTGTGGATGCTGGTGGGCTACTTCGAGTCGATCCCGCGCGAGCTGGAGGAGTCCGCGCTCATGGACGGCTGCGGCCGCTTCGGCGCCCTGTGCCGCGTGGTGCTGCCCCTCGCCGCGCCCGGCGTCGCCGCCACCGCCATCTTCGCGTTCGTCTCCTCGTGGAGCGAGCTGCTCTTCGCCATCACCTTCACCTCGCAGACGGAGATGCGCACACTCTCCGCGGGACTGCTCTTGATGGTGGGCCAGTACGAGATCCAGTGGGGCCAGCTCTCCGCCGGCGTCATCATCAGCACCGTGCCCGTCGCCATCCTGTTCACGTTCCTGCAGCGTCACCTCATCCGCGGCCTCACCGCAGGCGCGCTGAAAGGCTGATTCCCTCTCTTCCGATCGAGGTGCGGCCGACGCCGCCCGCCGCCGCCGTTCGCCGCGCCCGCTTCCGGTTTCCCGATCCGCGCGAGGCGGACGCCGAAGGCTTTCTCGCTCACGGCGGCGATCTGGAGCCCGCCACCCTCATCGCCGCCTACCGGCAGGGGATCTTCCCGTGGCCCTTCGCCGAGCACGAGCTGCTCTGGTGGTCGCCCGATCCGCGTGCCGTGATTGCCATCGACGCGCTGCAGGTCTCGCGCCGTCTCGCCCGCACGCTCCGACGCGGGGCGTTCCGCGTCACCATCAACGCCGCCTTCGACGCGGTGGTGGCTGGATGCGCCGCGCGCGAGGAGACGTGGATCACCCCGGGCATCCGTCGCGCGTACGGCCGCCTGCACGAGCTGGGGTGGGCGCACAGCGTGGAGGTCTGGAGGGAGGGCGCGCTCGCGGGCGGGCTCTACGGCCTCGCCATCGGCGGTCTGTTCGCGGCGGAGTCGATGTTCCACCACGCCGCCGACGCCTCCAAGATCGCCATGGTGGCGCTCGTCCAGCACGCCCGGCGCGTGGGCGTGACGCTGATCGACGCCCAGGTGCCGTCCGCGCACATCACGTCCATGGGCGCGGCCACGATGCCGCGCGCGCACTATCTCGCCCTCCTCGCGGAGGCAGTGGACCGTCCCGTCCGCTTTGCGGGGTGAATGCGGCGGCCCCGGCGACCGTCGTGTAGAGTGAGGCCATGACGATGCTGAGAGCGATCGGTGCCATCGTGCTCCTGCTGGCGGCCACGGTCGTCCACGCGCAGACCTTGACCCTCGAGGACGTCGTGCGCGGGCTGCAGTCCGCGTACGGGCGCATGACGGATCTCAAGGCCGACTTCTCACAGACGGCGTTCAACAAGAGCCTGAACCAGACCATCGCCGCCCAGGGCACCGTCTATCTCAAGAAGGGCGGCAAGCTGCGCTGGGAGTACACGGAGCCGACCCCGCAGCAGATCGTCTCCGACGGCAAGTCGATCTGGATCTACACTCCCACCCTCAACCAGGTCAACGTGGGCAAGGCGCCGGCGGCGCTGGCGGGGCCGGCGGGCAGCTTTCTCACCGGGCTCGCCACGCTGCGTGACCACTTCGGCGTGCGCTTCCTGAACCCCGCCCAGCCCACCGACAAGGACGGCAACGTGGTGCTCGATCTCACGCCCAAGCAGCCGCAGCCCACCCTCGTGCGGCTCATCCTGTCCCTCGATCCCAAGTCGTGGGAGGTGCGGCGGGCGGTGGTGTACGACCAGTTCGAGAACACGGTGACGATGCAGTTCACCAAGCTCGCCATCAACAGCGGGCTCGCCGACAAGCTCTTCACCTTCGAGCCTCCCAAGGGCGCCGCCACCATTCCGCTGCGGTAGAATACCGGTATGGCCGCCGAGAACTCCTTCGACATCGTCTGCAAGATCGACATGCAGGAAGTCACCAACGCCCTCGACCAGGCCCGCCGCGAGGTCGAGACGCGCTACGACCTCAAGGGCAGCAAGAACGAGATCAAGCAGGAGAAGACGGAGATCACGCTCGTCGCCGCCGACGACATGAAGCTCAAGGCGGTGACGGATATTCTCCAATCCAAGCTGCACAAGCGCGGCATCCCGCTGAAGGGGCTCACCTACGGCGACGTGGAGACGGCCGCCGGCGACACCCTGCGGCAGAAGATCACGCTGCAGCAGGGCATCCCCATCGACAAGGCCAAGGAGATCGTGCGCCTGATCAAGGAAACCAAGATCCGCGTGCAGGCGTCGATCAACGAGGACAAGGTCCGCGTCGTCGGCAAGAATCGCGACGATCTTCAGAAGATCATTGCCCTCTTGCGGGACAAAGATCTCGGCATCGCGCTCCAGTTCGACAACTACCGCTCGGCTTAG
>CAYQQT010000319.1:0-5006 GCA_964419375.1 uncultured bacterium | reverse complement strand
CCGCGCCGCCGCTGCCAGCGCCGCGTGCCGGGCGAGCACGGCGGCGAGTGCGTCGTCGAACGTGTCGGCCTCCACGGCGGCCCCGCACTCGCCCACCAGCTCGGGCGTCCCCCCGCTCGCCTTGTAGAGGACGGGCAGCCCGCTCGCGAGGCCTTCCAGGACCACGTTGGGGCACGCCTCGTTCTCCGACAGCGTGAGGAGCGCGGTGCACGAGCGCAGGATGACGGGCAGCCGCTCCCAGTCGGCGAGCCCGAGCATGACGACGTTGGGCAGCGCGGGCGGCGCGTCGTAGCGGCCCACCATCACGAAGGTGACGTCGGCACGCCGGCGCGCGAGGTCGAAGACGGCGGCGGCCCCCTTGCGCGCGTTGGTGCTGTAGGCCACGTGCGCGAGGCGCACCGTCCCCGGCAGCGACAGGCGCGGGCCGTCGGGCAGGAAGCGCTCGACGTCCACGGCGTTGTGGACGACGGGGCCGTCGCAGGCGATGATCCGGCGCCGCCGCGTCACCTCCCGCCCGTACGCGCTCTGGAAGACGGTGGCGTCGGCGAGCAGGTCGACGAGCGCCTGGCGCACGTCGGCGGCGGCGTCACGCCCGTAGTCGGCGGCGGAGCCGTCGATGCGATGCAGCACCTTCAGCCGCGGGCGCCGGCGCTTGGCCCGCGCCACCACCGCCTCCGGCACTACCCAGGAGTTCGCGACGAGGACGTCGTAGTCGCCCTCGACGTCATCGGTCACGGAGACGGCGGCGGAGTCGAGGTACTTCCGGAAGTTTCGGAAGAAGGAGTACATCCCGCCCTGCGGCGCGTCCACCACGGGCACACACACCTTCATCGCCGGCGCGCCCCCGTCTGTCGTGGCCGCCCGCTACACCGCGTCGTCGTCGGGCTCCATGCCGCGGCCGCTCCCCCACACCGTGTGGCCGTCAGTCGTCTTCGACGGCTCGTGTCCCCACTTCAGGCAGCTCTTGCACAGCTCCGGCTCGTCCTCGGGGCGGCGGTAGGCGTTGTCGATGCGGTGGCGGAGATCGGCGTACACGGGCCCGTCCCAGATCTCGCCCAGCGACTGCCGGGCGAGGTTGCCCACGATGGCCTTGCCCGCGATGTCGTAGCAGCAGGGCACCACGTCACCGTTGTAGTAGACGAAGATGGCGCGGTAGATGTCGCTGCACGGCTTGAGGTGGAGCTTGCGCTGGTACTCCTCGTTCGTGGGCACCGCCCCGGGATCGGTGACGGCGAACGTCTTGACGAAGAAGTTGATGCCCATCTCCGCCGCCATCGCCTTCGCTTTGGGGATCTCGTGCTCGTTGTTGCGCATGGCGATCATCTGCCACTCCAGGCGAATGGGCGACTTCCGCTCACGCGCCTTGGCCGTCATCATCTTCATGTTGCGCTGCACGCGCCAGAACTGGCCGCCCACCCGGTTCTTCTGGTAGACCTCCTCGCTCACGCCGTCCACCGAGAAGCGCAGCATGTCGAGCCCGGCGTCGAGCAGCCGCTCCGCCATCGCGTCCGTGAGAGGCAGGCCGTTGGTGAACATCTGCGTGGCGAGCCCCGCGTCCTTGGCGAGGGCGACCATGTCGTGAATCTTCGTGTGCAGCAGCGGCTCGCCCTGGAAGTGCAGCTGCACCTTCTCGATGCCGAAGGCGAGGGAGTCCTTCACGATCTTCTCGTAGAGGTCCATCTCCATGGTGCCGAGCCCGCGCGGCAGCAGGTCGTGCTCGGTGGAGGCGAGCTGGTTCTGCATCCCCACCAGGCAGAAGGGGCAGTTCAGGTTGCAGCGGCTGGTGACCTCCACGGAGATCATCTTCGGCCGCTTGCCGCGCACGCGCCGCTTGGGATCGAGCAGGTCGGTGCCGAGCGTACGGTCGAGCTTCTTGATCATGTCTTTCAATAACCGCGTAGGGTCCATAGCCTCCTCGTGCGTGCCGGGGGGACGGCGGCCGGGGTGGCGGCCGCCTCCATCATGACGGTCGCGTATTGGGTGGTGGCGTGCTCGGCGGAGAAGCGTCGCGCGCGGGCGAGCGCCCGCGCGCGCCATTCGCCGGCCTCTGCGAGCAGCCGCGCAATATCCTCGGACAACGAGCCGGTCATGGCGACGGCGGCATCGCCGAGCAGCTCGGGCGTGCCCCCGCTCGGATGGTACAGGGCGGGGAGGCCCGACGCCATCGCCTCCAGCGGCGTGTTCGGGCACGGCTCGAGCTCCGAGGGGAAGAACAGGAAGTCCGCCGAGCGCATGAGGGCGGCGATGGCGTCGCGGGGGCGGGTGCCCAGCAGCGTCACGCGCGCATCGCCGAGCCATTTCTGGCCCGACTCCGCGTGCCGGCCCGCGCAGTACACGCGCAGGCCCGGCGGGCCCGCCGCCAGCAGCTCCCCGATGCGATCGAGGCGCTTGCTCTCGCCCACCGACCACGACACGTGCAGCGCCACCGGCGCCCCTTCCAGCGCCACGCGCGGACCCTCGGGGGAGAAGACGCGCAGGTCGACGCCGTTGTGGATGACGCGTGCCTGCGGCGCGCGGCACATCGGCCCCACGTTGCCGCGCACGAACTCGCTCTGGAAGATCGTCACGTCGGCCCGCGCGTTGAGCTTCGCGATGCGGGCGTGCTTGTCGCGGCGCACCTTGCCCTCGCCCGCGTCGATGCGCTCGTCGAGGCGGTGCAGGATGCGCGCCCCCTGCGCGCGGTGGCGCTCCAGCAGCCGCTCGCTGCCGTGCTGGGCGAAGACGAGCAGCACGTCGGCGGCGCTCTCCACGTCGCACGACACCTTGATGCCGTGCGCGGGCAGCCCCTCCGCCAGCACGCGCGCGAAGCTGTGGCTGCCGCCGCCCGCGGAGGCGAAGGGGTCGAGGGTGAAGACCGCCTTCACTTCGTGGCCACCACGTTGAGGATCCAGATGTTGGTGAGCTCGACGCCGAAGCGCTCGCGGAAGGCGGCCGCGCGGTGGGCGGGGCGATAGGGCGCGAGATCGTCGTGGCGCTCGCGCCAGTGCTCGAAGGTCACCGACGACCACTCGTCGCCGAAGCACGCCTCCACCAGCGCCACGTCGCCGCGCACGAACCAGCGGTTGCCGTGCACGAACATGGGCGCGTTCATGAGCAGGACGCCGCCCGGGCGCAGCAGCCGCCAGCACTCCCGCACGTCCTTCTGATAAGCGGCCAGCGTGTTCTCGCGGTCCGCGACGTCCTCGTGCCAGTGCTCGATGGTGGAGGCGCCGTAGATGAGGTCGAATCGGCGGCCGCTCAGCTTCGGCGACGGAAAGCGGTCGAGCAGGAAGCGCCGGTGCGGGCTGGACGCGTGCAGTCCGAAGCGCACGAGCCGGGAGAACAGCCTCCGCTGCAGGTGGCGTCCCGGCAGCCACGGGAGCTCGAAGACGGGCAGGCGCGCGGGATCGATGCCCGTATAGCGCACGTGGCGCGCCCGGCAGAACTCCTCGGTGATCCCGCTCAGCGGCCCGCAGCCGATCTCCAGCACGTCGCGGCCCTCGAAGCGGTGCGCGTGGCGCGCGATCATGGCCGCCGTGCACCGCCGGGTGGGCGTGCCCACCCGCCCCCCTTCCGGATAGAAGATCGCCCGCCAGTTGCCGCCGTTGGCGGCGAGCTCGGGCGCAAAGCGCGCTTCCAGCGCCCGGCAGCGGTCGTGGGCCTCGCACGAGGCGCAGTTGACGTCGCGGTGCTCGATGACGAGGCCCATCAGTACGTCATCCGCTTGCGCAGCAGGCGCGGGCCCAGCTCGACGGTGGCGAGGGCGGCGGCCACGATCTCGCCGCAGCGGCCGTCGCCATAGGGATGGCGGCAGTGGCGGGCGCGCGCGCGCGTCGTCTCGTCGTAGAGCGCCAGGCGCACGGCCGCCGCCACCGCCTCCCGCCCGTACGGGGTGTCGATCACGTTCTCCGCGCGCAGCCGGCCCTCCTGCCGCGAGCCCACGTTCACGCACGGGATGCCGAAGGACGGCGTCTCCTTGAGGCCCGACGACGAGTTGCCGACGACGGCGGCGGCGATGTTGAGAAGGCCCAGGTACCGCCGCCGGCCCAGGGAGCGGTGGAAGCGGAAGTGCGGCACGTCGCGGAAAGCCTCGAAGGCCTCGATGACGTCGCGGCTGCCGGGATCGCTGTTGGGATACGTGATCACCGTCTGCTCGCCGACCTCCCGCAGCGCTTCGAGAGTGGCCGTCGCCTGCTCACGCGCGCGCGCGCGCTCGGCGTTCACCGGATGCTGGGTGAAGACGATCACCGGGCGCGCGGGATCCAGCCCCAGCTCGGCGTACATCTCCTCCGGAGGCGGGAAGTCCTTGCGCGCGACGCTGTCGAGCGTGGGCAGGCCCGCCACCGTGACGCGCCACTGCTCCTCGCCCAGCCGGCGCACGCGCTCCGCCGCCGCCTCGGAAGTCGTGAAGTGCAGGTGCGCGAGCTTGGTGATGGCGTGGCGGACGGAGTCGTCGTGGGTGCCGCCTTCCGTGAGATCGCCGCCCTCCACGTGCGCGAGCGGCACGTTCATCTCGAAGGACGCGATGGCGGCCGCGAAGCCTTCCATGCGATCTGCATAGACGAGGCTGACGTCGGGCGCCAGCGTGTGCAGCGCGTCGGCGAAGGCCGCCACCGCGCGCGCGAGCGCCTGCGTCTGGCTGCGGACGTCCGTGCCCGTGATCCCGAGGTCGACGGTGGCGGCGACGTCCACGCCGTCCTCCTCGATCTCGCTGATGGTGCGGCCGAACTCCTCGGCGAGATGGCCGCCGGAGACCACGAGCTTCACGCTGAGATCGCCGCGCTCGCGCATGGCGCGGATGATCGGAAAGAGCAGCCCGTACTCCGCGCGGTTGCCCGTGAAGACGGCCACCGTCCTCATGCCGTCTCCGGCGCTTTCGCGTGCGCGATCCACGCGGCCCACGTCGTCGCCAGCCCGTCCTCCCACGTCGTGCGCGGGGCCCAGCCGAGATCGGCGAGAAGCGGATCGAGGGCGCGGGGCCCCGCGGGCTTGATGGCGGGCATCGGCCGCCGCGCCGCGAGCGCGGC
>CAYQQT010000318.1:2022-5017 GCA_964419375.1 uncultured bacterium | reverse complement strand
CCGTGGAGCTCCTGGAAGTGGAGGCGCCGCTGCTCTGTGAGCGCAAGGCGCTCGTTCCCGACTCCGGCGGCCCCGGCCGCCACCGCGGTGGTCTCGGCCAGGAGATCGTCATCCGCAACGTCTCGCGCGCGCCCGTGGTCGCCTCCATCATCGGCGGCCGCTTCCACGAGGGCGCGCCCGGGCTCGAGGAGGGCGCGCGCGGCGGCACCGGCGTCATCGCCGTGAACGACGGCGCCCCCCTCGGCAAGAGCTCACAGGTCATGCTCGCGCCCGGCGACCGCATCCGGATGCGCTTCCCCGGCGGCGGCGGCTTCGGCGATCCGCGCCAGCGCGCTCCGGAAGCGGTGCTGGCCGACGTGCGCCGCGGATTCGTCTCGCTCGAGCGTGCGCGCGAGGATTACGGGGTGGCGCTGCGGCCGGGCGGGCGGGAGATCGATCCCGTCGAGACCGCCCGGCTACGGCGCTAGCCCCTGATCGAGTCTCCGAGCTTCTTGATCACCTTGCCGATCTTGCGACGCGCCTGCCCGATCTTCTCCTGGATCGCGCCGGCGGCCTTCTGGGCTCCGCCCTCGGCTTCGAGATCCCGATCGCCGGTCGCCTGACCGGCCTTCTCCTTCACGTAGCCCTTCATCTTTTCGACCTTGCCCTGTCGCTCGTCCTTGTTCATGGATTCCTCCGCTCGGACTCGGTTGCCGTGGACGTCTTCGGACGCGTGCCCATCGAGCACTTGCTTCGCGATCAGCCTCGCTCTTCGGCGGGCGCCCCCGCGTACTGGCGGCGGTGGAAGTAGTTGGCGTTGTAGAAGTCGAGCACGAGGTCGCGGTACACCGCGGGGGGATAGCGGGGCGGATTGTCGGGGCCCGCGCAGCTCGGCAGGCATTCGATCACGGCGTCCACGTTCGGGCTGTAGAAGAACGCGATCGAGTAGCGATCCTTCCCCGAGTCGTTCAGCACTCCGTGCGGCGTTGACAGGAAGCGGTCATTGGACCACCGCTTCATGACGTTGCCGAGGTTGACGAGGAAGGTGTCGGCGATCACGGGCGGGGCGAGCCACTCGCCGCTCGGCAGACGGACGGCGAGGCCCGGGGTGTCTTCACGCGCGAGCATGGTGAGGAACGAGTTGTCCGTGTGCGGCCCCTGACCGAACTGCTCGGGGTCGTTGGACTCCTGGTTCGGATAGTGCAGGAAGCGCAGGTTGATGTGGGCCTCGTTGGCGAACATCGGCGTGAAGTGATCGTCCGGCATGTCGAGCGCGCGGGCGATGACCGGCAGCAGGCGGTCGCCCACGCCTTCCAGCGTCTTGAAGTACCGGACCATCGCGGCCCGCATCGCGGCGTGGCCCTGCGGCCACTGGTTGCGGCCGCGCAGCGGTGTGCCGTCGACGACGTCGGGATGGTCGGCGCCGCGATCGTGGCTGATGAAGAAGCTCTCGTTGTAGTTCGGCCGCGTGGCCTTGTGCACGGTGGAGGCGCGCTGCATGCTCTCGTTCACCGCCAGGTAGCCGATGTTGTTCTCGTTGATCCGCAGCGCCCGCTTGGGGTCGAGCGGCATGGCGTGGAACTCGCGCGAGGCCTGGAAGGCGGCCTCCACCACGTCCGCCGGCACGCCGTGGCCGGCGATGTAGAAGAAGCCGACGTCCTCGCTGGCGCGGCGGACCTGCGCGGCGACGGCGTCCCTGCCGCCGGGCTCGCCGCGGAAGGCGGGGCCGACGTCGATCACCGGAATCGCCGTCGTCGCCTCCGCGACGTCGCGCACCGCCATTTGCTTGAAGATGTTCACAGGCGGTCGTAGCAAAGCCGCGCCATGCGGCCGATGAGCTGCGCGGCGGCGGCGAAGCCCGGCGTGCCGTCCGCGAGCGCCGCCGGCACGTGCTCGGTGTAAGCGGTGAGGATGCAGAGCGGGCGGTCGTCCTTGAAGATGATGCCGGCGTCCATGTAGCCGCGCGCTCCCGTGCCCGTCTTGTGCGCGACCTTGGTGCCCAGCGGCAGCAGCGACGGCAGGCGCGTCTTGAGCTTCTGCCAGCTCAGGATGTCGAGGCCAAGCCGGCACAGCTCGGGCGTGCACTGAAGGAGCGCGGCCACGGCGGCATCGTCGCGGCCCTGGAGGATGAGCCCGAGCAGCAGGCGCTGATCGTTCGGCGTGGTCGTCGTGACCTGCTCGAGCGTGTGCTCGCGACCCAGGCGCGGTGGGATGCCGAAGCGATGGGCGGTGCCCGTCATGCCGATGCCGTCGCAGTAGCGCTGGACGGCGTCGAGCCCCACCAGATCGACGACGGTGCCGGTGCACGTGTTGTCGCTAACGATGATCATCATCACGAGGGCGTCGCGTAAGGTGATCCAGAAGCCGGGCGTCAGGTGCTGGAAGGTGCCGGAGTCGTTGTCCTGGTACCGGGCCTCGATCGTCACCCGCTGATCGAGGGCAAGCTTGCCCGCGTGGACGGCGGCAAGGGCGGCCATCATGATGGAGATCTTGCGGGTGCTGGCGGACGGCACCGGCGTGTCGCCGAGGCGATCGGCGCGCGCCCCCGTCGCGAGATCTTCGAGCGCCCAGCTCGCCGGGAACGGCACGGCATCGCACAGCTCGTTGAGCCGATGGACGAGGTCTTTCATCACCACTCCTTTGCGATCCCGATTGGGGCACTTATGACACCGTTGGCGGGCGGGTGCAAGCCGTCGGTCTCACGGCAAGGGGACAGATCGAGTTGCGTAGGATCGACGGCTGGCGGAAAATCGCCGCGGCGCCCAGCCACACGGCGGAGGTAATTCAGTGATCTCGCGGCGCAGGCTCCTCATCGCGATCGGCTGCGCGCTGGCGCTCGCGCCGCGCGACGGCGGCGCGCAGGCCATCCCTCGCATCGGCATCCTCGGCGACACGCCCTGGGAGCCGTTGAAGCAAGGGCTTCGCGATCTCGGTTACGTCGAGGGGCAGAACATCCTCTTCGAGGATCGACGGTCCGGCGGCCGGAATGAGCGCTGGCCTGATCTCGCAGCCGAGC
>CAYQQT010000318.1:0-1922 GCA_964419375.1 uncultured bacterium | reverse complement strand
CTCGCCCAACCCGGCGGCAACGTCACGGGGCTCATGCAGCTCGGCGCGGGTCTGGCCGCAAAGCGGCTGGAGCTTCTCAGAGAGGTCGTGCCGAACGTCTCGCGCGTTGCTTTTCTGTGGAACCCCGCTAACCTGGATCAGCAATCCCACTTCAACGAGGCGCAGGCGGGAGCCCGATCCCTGGGCCTCACCCTGCAATCCGTGGGCGTGCGCGGCCGCGACGAGTTGGAGCGCGGGTTCGCCGCCATGATGAGTGACCGGCCGTCAGCGCTCCTCATGACGGGCGATGCCGTCCATCAACTTCATATCGACTGGATCGTCGCCTTCGCGGCGAAGCACCGGCTGCCCGTCATGTACCAGCTGCCGGAGAACGTCGACCGCGGCGGGCTCATCGCCTACGGCGCCGTCCGCTCTGACCTCGTGCGCCGCGCTGCCGCCTACGTCGACAAGATCCTCAAGGGCGCCCGGCCCGGCGATCTGCCCGTCGAGCCAGCCGACCACGTTCGAGCTCGCGATAAACTTAAAAGCGGCGAAAGCGCTCGGGCTCACCATTCCCGCCTCGCTGCTGCTGCGGGCGGATCATGTCGTCGAGTGACGCGGCACGGTCGCATAACGCGCGCAAGCCGGGTATAGTGCGGCCACCCGCACGCGGAGGTAACGAATGAAGCGAAGATCCGTGGCCCTCGTCGTCCTGTCCATCGCCCTCATCGGCGCGCCCGCCGTCGCCCAACCGCCGTTGAACGCCGGGCTCGATGGCACCTTCGCCCCCCACGCCATGCCCAAGATGGGCGGCGGCGTGGAAGGCTTCAACGTCGACATGGCCAACGAGATCGCGCGCCGGCTGGGACGGCCCATCAACGTGGTGGCGCAGGAGTTCTCGGGGCTGATCCCCGGGCTGCAGTCCAGGCGCTTCGACTTCATCGCCGCGCCCGTCACCGTCACCGCCGAGCGCGCGAAGTCGCTGCTCTTCACCGAGGGCTACCTCAACACCGACTTCCAGTTCGTGATCCCGAAGGACGCTCCCGACATCGCGCGCCTCGAAGACCTCAAGGGCAAGACGATCGCCGTCAACCGCGGCTCCGTGTACGACACATGGGCGCGCGACAACCAGCCGAAGTACGGCTTCCAGGTGGAAAACTTCAACACGCAGTCCGACGCCGTGCAGGCGGTGCTCTCGGGCCGCGCCCACGGCAATCTCGCCGGCAACACCGCCTCCGCGTGGGCCGTGCAGAAGACACCGGGGCTCAAGCTCTCGTACCTGATCAAGACGGGCGCGGTGTGGGCCGTGCCCTTCCGCAAGGACGACGTGTCCATGCGCAACCAGGTCGAGGATGCGATCGAGTGCATGAAGCTCGACGGCTTCTTCGCCCGCCTCAGCGAGAAGTGGCTGGCGGTGAAGCCGGAAGCCGGCTCGCCGCCCATCACCGTCTATCCTGGCTACGGGCCGCCCGGCTTCGAGGGGTACATCGCCGACAAGCCGGCGCCCCGGTGCAAGTGAGGCGCAAGGCCTGACGCCGCTCCTCGACGTCGTCGGCCTGCACAAGCACTTCGGCGCCCTCCACGTCCTGCGCGGCATCGACCTTCAGGTAGCGCCGCAGGAGCTCGTGTTCATCATCGGCCCCTCCGGCTCCGGCAAGAGCACGCTGCTGCGCTGCGTGAACCGCCTGGAAGAGCCGAGCGCGGGCGCCATCACCTTCGACGGCATCGACGTCCTCGCTCCGTCCACCGACATCAACGGGATTCGCCGGCAGATGGGCATGGTCTTCCAGTCCTTCAACCTCTATCCGCACATGACCGCGCTCGGCAACGTGGCGCTGGCGCTGCGCAAGGTGTTGAAGCTGTCGCGCACGGAGGCGGCCGACCGGGCGCGGGCGGCGCTGGCGCGCGTGGGCCTGGCCGACAAGGCGGACGCGCATCCCAAC
>CAYQQT010000317.1:0-5062 GCA_964419375.1 uncultured bacterium | reverse complement strand
CGACAACCCGCGAGAGTACCGCCGCGGCGTACCCCGAGCCGGTGCCGATCTCGAGTACCCGGTCCTCCGGCCCCGGCCGGATGCCGAAGTCGCAAGGGCAAGGCGTGGGGCGAGCCGTCCGAGCTGGAGATACAAGGGCAGGAGGAGATGCCACCCCGCCTGGGGCAGCGCGACCCCAACTTGAGGTTCAGCCAGCACCATGCCGCGAACACCATGTGACGGACTCGCCACGAATTCGGCGATTTGGGCTGGCACAGGCTCTCCGGAGAATTGGCGACTGAAATGCACGGTACGCTCCCAAGCGGGATACGTGTGATGCTGATTCTTGAACTGACGAATAAAGAATGCGTTGAGATGCTGACACGCCTGAGTTTCGGCAGACTCGGCTGTTCACGCGACAATCAGCCTTACGTCGTGCCGTTCAATTTCGCTTACCACGAACGGCATCTCTACAGTGTCGCCGCGCTCGGTCAGAAGATCGAATGGATGCGTACCAACCCGCTGGTCTGTGTCGAAGCAGACGAAATAATCGATCACGATCATTGGACGAGTGTGGTCGTCCAAGGTCGCTATGAGGAGTTGCCGGATACGCCTGAATGGAGCGTGGAACGTGAATTGGCGTACGCGCTGCTCCAGCGGCGGGTCATGTGGTGGGAACCAGCCTGCGTCAGAGAGACCCATCTTGTTGCTGTAGAGCAGGTGATTCCGATGTACTACCGCATTCACATTGACCGGGTGACCGGTCGTCGTGCGAAGCCCGATCCGGTTGAGGGGGTAGCACTGCTCGAGCCAGCGACAACATCGAAATGGAAGGGCTGGCTCAAGCGGCCGCCTAAACGGCAGCGGCGGGCAGTTCCGAGGCGTTCAAAGCGTGGCTCCTGAGGCGGGCGCGCGCGCCGCACGAGGGGATCGACGCCCCACGCCGGCGCCCTGGCGCTGATCCTGCCCACCGAACGGGTGATCTTTCTCGGCATGGAGAGGCTGTTGCTGCAGCGTCGGCCGTGCGGAGCGGGGAGGTGCCGCCTCGGGTGGGGCAGCCGCACCACAGCTCCGGCGGGAGCCGTCGGCCATGTGGCGGAATTCGTTATCTTGGCGAGTGGCAGGTCGCTTGCGGTCTCACGCAAGCGCAGACGAGGAAGTCGGAGATGACACGATCAGCGTTCTCTTGCGGTTGATGGAGCAGGATGCGCCGCCTTCGCCTGGCGGCGGAGCGCGCCACTTCGGAGGGACAACGTGGCTTGTGCGGATGCCTATCCGCAAAGAACAGAGCTGACAGATTGTCAACGGAGAGGCACATGGTCGGTGCGTCGCTGATGTGGCGGTTTCGCGAGGGGCGGTTCAGGTTTCCGCTGCGGTACCACCTCATCGCGCTCGTCGTCATCGCGCTCGTCCCCGCCCTGATCTTCGCCGGAATGGTCGTCTGGAGCCTGGGCCGAGAACAGCGGCAGTCGGTGGAGAGAGGCCTGCAGACGACGGTGCGCGCGCTCGCGATCGCGGTCGAGCGTGAGATCGGGGCCTCCGTGACGGCGCTCGAGGTTCTCGCGACGTCCACCGCCCTCGACCGGGGAGACCTCGGCTCGTTCTACGAGCAGGCGATGCGCGTGCTCCAGGCCGCAGATGTCTGGGACGTCGTCGCCTTGACGGACGCGCGCGGGCAGGTTCTCGTGAGCACCCCGGGTCCGTTCGGGGCGCGGTTGCCCTCGATCGCGGATCGCGGCTACATCCGCGAGGTGATCCGCAGCGGCCGGCCCGCCGTGTCGGATCTCATCTCGGGGCGTACCACCGGTCAGCTCAATGTCACCATCGCCGTGCCGGTCCAGCGCGACGGTGCGCTGCGCTACATCCTGTTTGCCGCCATCCGTCCAGAGTCCTTCGGCAGGATCCTCGACGCCCAGCGGATCCCGGCGGACTGGATGGCCGGCATCGCCGACAGCCGCCAGATGCTCATCGCGCGGAATCGGAATCCCGAGCGGTTCGTCGGGGACGAGTTGATCGAGCCGGTGAAGCAGGCGGTCCGCGCCGCGGCCGCCGGCACGGGTCGCTTTCCCGCCTTCGACGGCCCCGACGTCTACGTCGCCTGGCAACGGATGACGCCGCTCGGCTGGACCGTCACGCTCAGGGTGCCGGTCTCCGCGGTCGATGTTCCCCTTCGCCGTTCCATGGAGCGCCTCGCGCTCGGCGGGCTCCTCGTGATCCTCACCGCGGGGGCGCTCGCGATCGCGCTGGGGCGGCGCATTTCCGGCGCCATGGGCCGGCTCATGTCAGGCGCGGTTGCCCTCGGACGGGGCGCGACCCCGCCATGCCCATCGTCTGCGATCGAAGAAGTTCATGCCGTCGGCCACGCGCTGGAAAGTGCAGGACAGACGATCGCCGAGCGGACGGCCGAGTTGCAGAGCAGTCAGGCCAAGCTCAAACGGCTGGTGGATTCCAGCCTCATCGGCGTCCTGGTCAGGGAGGGCGATCGGATCACCGAGGCCAACGACGCCTTCCTGCACATGGTCGGCTACAGCCGCGAGGATCTCCGCCAGGGAAAGCTGCTGTGGCCGAAGCTGACGCCGCCTGAGTACGAGGCGGCCGACGCAGCGGCGAGGGCGTCGGCGCGACAGACCGGCGCGTGCCCGTCCGACGAGAAGGAATACGTTCGCAAGGACGGGACGCGCGTCCCCGTCCTCGTCGGGCGCGTTCTCCTCGACGATGCGCGGGACGAATGGGTCGCGTTCGTCCTCGATCTCACGGAGCACAACCGCCTGGCGGCCGAGCGAACGCTGCGGATCCAGGCGCAGACGGCGGACCAGACGAAGGACGAGTTTCTGGCGGTCGTGTCCCACGAGCTCCGCACGCCACTGGGCGTGGTGTTGAACAGCGTGCGCGTGCTGCAGCGCGGAGGGCTCGGTGAGCCGCAGGCCGCCGCGATCCTGGATCGCATCGATCGGAGCACGCGACTGCAAGCGCGGCTGATCGACGATCTCCTCAACGTGTCGAGGATCATCGCGGGAAAGCTGCAGGTCGACAAGAAGCCGGTGCCCGTGCTTCCCATCGTCGCCGCCGCCGTGGGTGCGCTTCGGGCCGAGGCGAAAGACAAGGGCGTCGAGATCCGCACCGCCCTCGATACCCCGCCCGCGCCCGTGCTCGGAGACCCCGAGCGCTTGCAGGAGATCGCGCTCAACCTCATCGTGAATGCGATCAAGTTCACGCCGCCCGGTGGGCATGTCGAGGTGTCGCTCGGGAGCCGCGCCGGTCGCGTCGTGCTGACCGTGCGCGATACGGGGCGTGGCATCGCGCCGGAACTGATCCCGCATATCTTCGACCGATTCCGGCAGGGCGATGCGGGCGGACGACACGGAGGGCTCGGACTCGGGCTCGCCATCGTCCGGCACCTCGTCGAGGCGCACGACGGAACGGTCCGCGCCGAGAGCCCGGGACCGGGCGGCGGCGCCGTCTTCACCGTCGAACTGCCCCTGCATGCCGGCGACGGCGAGGCGGCCGTTGTCCGTGTCGCGTAGCGCCGTTCCTCGGAGCGTTAGACGGCGGCCTGCGCCTCGGCCCACGCCTCCTTGAGGTCTTTGGGCAGGTGCGCGCCCATGACGTACGTGAAGATCGATCATCCGCGTCGGATCGACCAGTTCATCGACTACTTCGCTGAGTCACGCCGTGCCGCATCGACTGACCCGCGGCCGTACGGAGGCGAAGCCGTCGACCCGCGTGGGCCGCGCGGGGGCGAAGCGTAAGAGAGCGTGATGACTGTCGACGCATCCTACGCGGCCGTTTGATGCTCATGGGCAGCGATTTCCCGTTCGCGGACGATCTCGGCCCCGCGAAGATCGTTCACGTGCACGAGGCGACGCTCGGGCTCCAGGCGGTGCTCGTCGTCGACAACGTCGCCCGTGGCCCCTCGATCGGCGGCCTGCGCATGGCGCCGGACGTGAACACCGAGGAGTGCGTCCGCCTGGCGCGTGCGATGACGCTGAAGAACGCCGCCGCCGGCCTCCCGCACGGTGGCGGCAAATCGGTGCTGCGCGGCGACCCTCGCATGGCGGCCGACCGGAAGGAGCGCCTCATCCGCGCGTTCGCCCACGCGCTTCGCAACGAGGAGGACTACATCTTCGGTCCCGACATGGGGACCGACGAGACCTGCATGGCGTGGGTCAAGGACGAGATCGGTCGCGCGGTGGGGCTGCCGCCTGCACTCGGTGGGATTCCGCTCGACGAGATCGGCGCCACGGGGTGGGGGATCCGGCACGCCGCGGAAGTGGCGGCATCGCACTGCGGGCTCGATCTCCGCGGCGCGCGCGTCGTGATCCAGGGCTTCGGGGCCGTCGGCAAGCACAGCGCCCGCTTTCTCGCCGAATGCGGCGCCGTGCTGATCGCGGCCTCCGACTCCAGGGGAGCGGTCCACAGCGCGGCGGGCATCGACGTGACGCGGCTGATCGCCCTGAAGGACGGCGGAAAGAGCGTCGTCGACTATGACGGCGGTCATCGGCTCGAGCGGGACGCGCTGCTCGACATTGAGTGCGACATCTGGATTCCCGCCGCCCGTCCCGACGTCGTGCGCGAGGACAACGTCGGTCGGCTGAAGGCGCGGCTAATTCTAGAGGCAGCGAACATTCCCTTCACGGCCGGCGCGGAGCAGGCGCTGCACGAGCGCGGCGTGCTGGTGATTCCCGATTTCATCGCGAATGCCGGCGGTGTGATCTGCGCCGCGATGGAGTACCGCGGGGCGACCCAGGCGGCGGCCTTCGTCGCCATCGAGGAGAAGATTCGCGCGAACACCAGCGCCGTGCTCGACGCCGTCAGGGCGAAGCGCGTCTCGCCCCGGCGGGCCGCGCTCGACCTGGCGACCGCACACGTGAAGCGGGCGATGAGCTACCGCCGCTTCTCGATCCTGTGAGTAAGCCGGCATGACCGGCTGGTCCTGGAAGCTCGGCCGGGTGGCGGGGATCGACGTCTACATGCACGCGACGTTTCTCGTCCTCCTGGCCTGGGTCGGCATCAGCCATTATCTCGAGCGCCGGGGGGATGGCGGTGATGATCGATGAATGACGCGCAGCATGGACCGAGCGTG
>CAYQQT010000316.1:0-5073 GCA_964419375.1 uncultured bacterium | reverse complement strand
CGCCCGATGCCGTTGCCGGCGCCGGTGACGAGGGCGGCGCGGCCGGCGAGCTTGCCCGCCACGCCGCGTTCAGCGCATCGCGCTCTGGGGGATCCAGAGCGCGAGGGCGGGGACGAGGCACAGGAGCGCGATCATCGCGAACAGCGTGACGACGAAGGGCAGGGAGCCGATGATCACGTCGGCGATGGCGCCGCGCGTGCGCACGCCCTGGACGACATAGAGGTTCATCCCCACCGGTGGTGTGATGAGAGCGGTCTCGATGAGCAGGATGATGAGAATACCGAACCACACGGGGTCATAGCCCATCCCCACCATGATGGGGGTGACGATGGGAATGGTGGCCACCATCATCGACAGCGTCTCCATGAACATGCCGAGGATGACGTAGAACACGATGACGGCGACGAGCGTCTGGGCGGGCGACCATCCCAGGTGCGTGATGGTGTCGCTCACGGTGCGCGCGAGGCCGATGGAGATCATGACGAAGTTCAGGAAGTACGCGCCCACCAGGATGGCCATGATCATCCCCGTGGTCTTCATCGTGCCCTCCACGATCTCGCGGAGCACCGGCCACGTGAGCCGGCGCCGCGCCGCCCCCAGCGCGAGCGCCGCCAGCACGCCGAGGGCGGCCGACTCCGTGGCGGTGGCGAGCCCCGCGTAGATCGATCCGATGACGACGACGAAGATCAGCAGGGGCGGGATGAGATCGGGCAGCGCCGCGAAGCGGCTCGACCAGTTCGTCTCCACGCGGCGCCCGCCCCACCGGGGCCGGACGAGGCAGCCGATCAGCACCGTCAGCATGAAGAGCACGGCGAGCACGACCCCGGGCACGATGCCGGCCAGGTAGAGCTGCGGGATGGAGGTCTGGGTGAGGACGCCGTAGACGATCATGTTGATCGAGGGCGGAATGAGGATGCCGAGGGTGCCGCCCGCGGCGAGCGTGCCGAGGAAGAACCGCTCATTGTAGCCGTGCTTGTGGATCTCGCCCACGGCGACGGTCCCGATGGTGGCCGCCGTCGCCACGCTGGAGCCGCTGATGGCGGCGAACATCGCGCTGGCGGCGATGTTGGAGTGCATGAGCCCGCCCGGCAGCCACGAGAGCCACTGCACCATCGCCGCGTACATCCGCTCCGCGATGCCCGAGCGGAGCAGGATCTCGCCGAGCAGGATGAAGAGGGGGATGGCGACGAGAAGGAAGTCGGTGGAGGCCGACCACGTGACCTCGCCCAGGGCGCGGAAGAGCGGCAGCGGCGAGTAGAGCCGGTCGAGGAGCAGCGCGAGGACGCCCACCGCCACCGCCACCGGCACGCTGAGGGCGAGCAGCGCGAGGAGGACGGCGACCGTGGTCGGGATCAGCGCCGGGACTCCGTGCGCAGCCTCTTCTCGCGCTCGAGCTCCGTCTCCAGCTCCTCGCTCAACGTGCGGTAGCCGACCAGCCGTCCCACCTCCGCGTCCCGGCCCCGCGCCAGCGCGGGCACCGCGCGCACGAGGAGGACCCCGCCCACGAAGAGCACGCTGAGGAGGCCCAGCATCCACAGCGCCTGCGGGAGGACGAGCGGCGTTGCGAGCGGCGAGATGGAACGGGCGCCCACCGACCACGACTGCTCGAGCACGCCCCACGCGTGCCAGGTGACGAAGGCCATGAAGGCGGTGAAGACGAGCACGGCCATGAGGTCCAGCACCGCCCGCACGCGCGCGGGCAGCAGGACGTACACGGAATCGATGCGGATGTGCACGCGCTCGAGCAGGCAGTAGCCGAAGGCCCAGGCGCTGCCGATGGCGAGCACGTAGCCGGAGACCTCGTCGGCGCCGCCCACCGACATGTTGAAGAGCTTGCGGAGCGCAACGTCCACGCCGATGAGGCCAGCGGCGCCCACCAGGAGGGCGCCGCTGAGCCAGACACCGGTTTGCGAGACCGCGCGCGCGGCGCGGAGCAGCGGATCTCGCTCAGATCTTGTCAAGCGGAATCCTGAGATTCACGACCTTTCCCACCGTCTCGTTCCACTCGCGCGCGCACTCCTTGCCGCAGCGCTTGCCGAAATTGACGAGCACGACGGACTCCATGAGCTGGCGGTGCAGCGTCTTGTCCGCCGCCGACACCGGCACGATGGTCATCTTCACCTTCTTGCCGAGCTTGCAGGGGTCCTTGCCCACGTTGCAGTTGTCGGCCTCGGCGGTGGCCTCCGTGCCCGTCTTCCACATCTGGTCCTGCAGCCGCGTGAACTGCTCGGTGAAGAACGTGTGCACCTTCGCGTCCCACTTGTTCCAGGACGTGAGCGAGACGGACTCCGCGTTGATCGACCAGCCCATGTACATGGGATAGATGTGGCTCGTCACCTCCGGCCAGCCCGCCGTGTTGCCGGACAGCGTCCCCGTCACTGCGCAGTCGACGACGCCGCGCTGGAGCGCCGGCACCACCTCGCCGAAGGGCAGGGTCACCGTGGTGCCGCCCACCGCCTGGATAAAGTCGGTCATCGTCTTGTTGAAGACGCGCACTTTCTTGCCCTTGAGGTCGGCGAGCCCGTTGATGGGCATGCGGCACCAGAACACCTGCGGGGGATTGGTGCCGACGCTGAGCAGCTTGGCGCCGAACTTCTCCATCGACCTGCCCATCACGGGCTTCCACGCCTCGCACGCCTTGCGCGCGGTCTGGATGTCGAGGGCGAGCCCCGCGAGGTCGCAGCCCTCGAAGCGCGGGTCGTCGCCGGCCAGCTTCGAGATGTCGCTGGCGGCGAAGTCGGTGACCCCGAGCTTGGCGATGCGGCCGATCTGGAAGTCCTTGATGCCCGACTGGTCGACGGGTACCCAGTCGGCGGTGATCTGGCCCTTCGAGGCGTCCGGCACCGTCTTCGTCCAGAACGTCTTCTCGTCGATGTCGGAGGCGACCGTGTTGCTGTTGAGCCCGATGGCCTTGACGTGCAGCTTGGGCAGGTCCTGCGCGAAGGCGACGGCCGCCATGGTGGCGGCGGCGAGGAGCACGATGGAGAGCGCGGCGAACGATGGTCGTCTTGTCATGGATGCCTCCCGGCATTGGTGGTGACGAGGTGGCTCGGTGCCGGCAGCGTAGGCGGCACCCCCGAGTGTGTCAATGCGCTCAGCGCGAGACGATGGGGATCTCCCGCCACCCCCGCCGCGCGCGCAGCTCGGCCCGGAGGGCGGTGGTGGCGGCGGCGTCCACCGTCCAGGTGGCCGCATCGAGGACCACCCCGTAGTCCTCGCGCGCCGAGGCGAGGCCGACCAGCTCGTTGCGGGCGTCGCGCAGCACGCGCGCGGGATCGCGTGCGAGCGGGTCGCCCCACCCGCCGGGGCCCGGCTGGTCGTGGCGGAACACGTCGTCCCGCTTCATGGTCATGATGAACTTGCCCGGCAGCGGGCGCGCCTCGGTGTCGGGGTTGAGCACGTTGGACGACGGCCGGCCGGGATGGCCGCCGTAGAGGCCGTAGGGCCGGAAGTCGCGCCGGTCGGAGCGCACCTGCAGCACCGCCTCCTGCTCGAGCAGCCGGTACTCGCGGCGCACGCTCATGCCGCCGCGGAACATGCCCGGCCCGCCGGAGTCCGGCATGAAGTTCATCGACACCACCGCGAGCGGCTGCTCCACCTCGCACACCTCCGCCGGCTGCAGGCAGATGTTGTTGAAGATGTTGGTGTTGCCGTCGAGGCCGTCCGCCCACGGCCGCCCGCCCCACGCGGAGGCGAAGAACTCGACGTAGATGAAAGGCCGGCGCTCGGCGTCGTAGCCGCCGATGGAGATGCCGGTGTTGCCGCCCTCGGAGGCCGCGAAGACGCGGTCGGGCAGCATTCGCGCGAGCGCGCCGAAGCAGCAGTCCACCATGCGAAAGCCGGTGAGGCCGCGCGCCGCCGTCGCCGCCGGCAGCACGCAGTTCGCGATGGTGCCCGACGGCGCCACCACCTCGACGGCCCGGTAGAAGCCCTCGTTGTTCGGGATGTCGGAGGGCAGGATGGAGCGGATGCACGTGTAGGTGGCCGCCTTGGTGAAGGACAGCGTGTTGTTGATGGCGCCCTTCACCTGCGGCGAGGAGCCGGTCCAGTCGGCCACGAGCGTGTCGCCCGCCTTGCGGAGCGTGACCTTGAGGGGGATGGGCGTGCCATAGTCCACGCCGTCGTCGTCGATCCAGTCCTCGAAGGACCACTCGCCATCGGGCAGCGCGCGCACGGCGGCGCGCGTCATGCGCTCGGTGTAGTCGATGAGCTCCCGCATCCACTCGCCCACCCGCTCCACGCCGTGACGCTCGATCAGGCGCAGGAACGCGGTCTCGGCGATGTGGCAGGCGGACAGCTGGGCGCGGAGGTCGCCGAAGACGCGGTCGGGCACCCGCACGTTCTTCTCGATGAGGCGGAAGAGCGTCTCGTTCGGCTCACCGCGGTCGTACATCTTCACGGGCGGGATGCGCAGCCCTTCCTGGTAGGTCTCGGTGGAGTCCGACGCGTTGGAGCCGGCCACGCGCCCGCCCACGTCGGTCTGGTGGCAGATGGTGGCCGCGAAGGCCACGCGCGCGCCGCCGTGGAAGATCGGCTTGAGCACGAAGACGTCCGGCAGGTGCATGCCGCCCTCGAAGGGGTCGTTGAGGCAATAGACGTCGCCCGGCTGCATGCGGTCGCCGTAGCGGCGGATGGTGGCCGCCAGCGCGTCGGGGAACGAGCACAGGTGCGCGGGCAGCGTGAGTCCCTGGGCGACGGTGCGCCCGTCGGCGTCGCAGAACGCCGTCGAGAAGTCCATCACGTCCTTGATGACGCCGGAGTAGGCCGTGCGCACGATCGTGAGCGCCATCTCGTCGGCAATGGAGAAGAGCGCGTTCTTGAACAGCTCGAAGGCGATGGGATCGCGGCTCATCGCGTCAACTCGATCACGATGTTGCCCCACGCGTCCAGGCTCGCTCGAGCGCCGGGCGGGACCACGCAGGTGGCGTCGTATTCCTCGATGACGGCGGGGCCCGTCACCGGGTTCGCCAGGTCGCCGCGGGCGAGGACACGCGCGGGCAGCCAGCCCGCCTCGGGACCGAAGTAGGCCTGGCGCTCGCCGGCGGCGGGGCCGGCACGCCGGTCGACCGCGAC
>CAYQQT010000315.1:1354-5093 GCA_964419375.1 uncultured bacterium | reverse complement strand
CTCAGCGAGGCGTGGGATGCGGCGCCGGCGGCCGAGCGCCCGGCCGTGCTCGCGCGAGTGAAGGCCGCGCTCGCCACGCGCGCCTATCTGCACACCGTGATCGACGACCTGGCGCAGGCGCTGGGCGAGGGGGACGAGCGTGTCGCGCATCATCGGCATTGACCTGGGGACGACGAACAGCCTCGTCGCCTACGTCGACGAAGCCACGGCGCTGCCGCGCGTCATCCCCGATGCCGACGGGCGCACGCTGCTGCCCTCGATCGTGGCTTTCACGCCCAACGGCGTCCTCGTGGGCGAGGCCGCGCGGCGGCAGCTCGCGCGCCGGCCGGAGTCCACGGTGTACTCCGTGAAGCGCTTCATGGGCCGCGGCTACGACGACGTCAAGGACGAGCTGAAGTACTTTCCCTTCCACGTGGTGGACGGGGACGGGCTCATCAAGCTGCGGGTGGGAGAACGCGAGGTCACGCCGCCCGAGGTCTCCGCCCTCGTGCTGAAGGCGCTCAAGGAGCGCGCGGAGCGCCACTTCGGCGAGCCCATCGAGAAGGCGGTGGTCACCGTGCCCGCCTACTTCAACGACAGCCAGCGGCAGGCCACCAAGGACGCGGGCCGCATCGCCGGCCTCGACGTGGTGCGCATCGTGAACGAGCCCACGGCGGCCTCGCTCGCCTACGGCCTGCACCGGCTATCGTCGGGCGTGGTGGCCGTGTACGACCTCGGCGGCGGGACGTTCGACATCTCAATCCTGCGCGTCAAGGACGGCGTGTTCGAGGTCCTCGCCACCAACGGCGACACGCACCTCGGTGGTGACGACTTCGACCGCGTGATCATGCTGTGGCTGCGCGAGGAGATCCAGGCGCGCCACCACGCCGACCTCGCCTGCGAGGGTGTCGACCTCGGGCACGACGCGGAGCTGGGCCAGGAGCTGCGGCTGGCGTCCGAGGCCGCCAAGATCCGCCTGTCCTCCGAAGAGCGCACGACGCTCACGCTGCCCTTCGAGGGGTTCACGTACCGTCGCGAGATCTCGCGCGCCGAGGTGGAGCGCCTCCTCGCGCCCCTCGTGGCCAAGACGCTCGGGCCCTGCCGCCGCGCGCTCGCCGACGCCGGCCTCACGCCCACCGACATCGATCAGGTCGTGCTGGTGGGCGGCTCCACGCGCGTGCCGCTGGTGCGCCGCCGGGTACAGGAGCTCTTCGGGAAGACGCCCCACAGCCAGCTCAATCCCGACGAGGTGGTGGCGCTCGGCGCCGCCGTGCAGGCGCACATTCTCGCCGGCGGAATCACCGACATGCTGCTGCTCGACGTGACGCCGCTGTCGCTCGGGATCGAGACGCTGGGCGGCGTGGTGTCCGTCCTCATCTCGCGCAACACGACCATTCCGACCAGCGCGCGGGAGATGTTCACGACCTCGGTGGACGGCCAGACGGTGGTCGACATGCACGTGCTGCAGGGCGAGCGGGAGCTGACGAAGGACAACCGGTCGCTCGCGCGCTTCGAGCTGCGGGGCATCGAGCCCATGCCGGCGGGCATGCCGAAGATCGAGGTGAGCTTCCTCATCGACGCCAACGGAATCTTACAGGCGCACGCCAAGGAGCTGCGCACGGGCAAGGCCACGTCCATCGAGGTGAAGCCCACGTATGGCCTCGCCGAGGGCGAGGTGGACCGCATGATCGAGGACTCCTTCACCTACGCGGAGGCGGACGTCGTCTCCCGCATGCTGATCGAGACGCGTAACGAGGCGGACACCGTGCTCACGCACGCGGCGCGCGCGCTGCGCCAGGGCGGGCATCTCGTGGACGCCGCCGAGCGCGAGTCCATCGAGACGGCGGTGGCGGCGCTGAAGGCGGCGCGCGACGGCGACAACCGCGATCTCATCCACGAGCGGACAGGGGCCGCGAACAAGGCCACCGAGCATCTGGCGGAGGTCATGATGGACGCGGCCCTCAAGGGCGCGCTCGGCAGCACGCGCGCGAACGAGATCATGAAGGACGGGTCATGACCATTCACCGCGTGACCTTTCTTCCCCAGAACGTCACGGTGGAGGTGGACGACGAGAAGTACCCGCTCGCCGACCACGGCAAGCCGGGCTCGCTCCTCGACATCGCGCTCGCCAACGACATCCACCTCGAGCACAACTGCGGCGGCTCCTGCGCGTGCACCACGTGTCACGTGGTGGTGAGGAAGGGCGAGGAGAACCTGTCCGAGATGCAGGAGGACGAAGAGGACCGCCTCGACACCGCGACGGGTCTCACCATCCACTCCCGGCTCGGCTGCCAGGCGGTGGTGGGGGGCGACGTGGTGGTGGAGATCCCGAAGTGAGCGCGCGGATGGGCTGGCGGGACACGGAAGACATCGGCATCGCGCTGAGCGAGAAGCATCCCGAGCTCGACCCGCTCACGGTGCGCTTCACCGACCTGCACCGCTACGTGCTGGAGCTTCCGGGGTTCAGCGACGACGCCAAGGCGTCGAACGAAAAGATCCTCGAGGGCATCCAGATGGCGTGGCTCGACGAGTACCGCAACCGGTGAGGCTACCAGGCGACGACGGACTCGGCCTCGAAGATGAGGTCGAAGAGCTCCTCCCACGAGGCGTCGTCCGGCACGCGCCGCACGGTGACGCCCGCGGGCAGGGCGGCGGCGGCCGCGCCCGGCAGCAGGGCCACGGTGACGGTGTCGCCGCCCGCCACTCCGGCGCCGATGGCCGCGAGCGCGATCTCGGAGGGAGCCTTCAGCAGGTGCAGGACGCGCGTCATCAGAAGATCAGCGCGCGGCGCGCCCGGCGCGCGAAGCCGGCGATCTCCTGCGCGGTGACGGGGATGACGGGGTGGCCCGCCGCGTTCCAGTCGGTGTCGGCGGGCACGGCCGCCGCGTCTACGTGGAAGGGGATGTTTAGCCGCTTGAGGTTGGCGCGGAACTTGTCGATGTCGTCGCCGTCCACGAGATCGTCGGTGTCGTCGTCGAGCAGGTGGACGGCGGGGCCGGTGAGCACGAGGGTGACCTCGTTCTCGCCCGCCACGATGCCCACCCCGATGCGCATGGCCTCGAAGGCGCGGCCCGTCACGCGCGGGTCGCACGAGATGAGGATGAAGACCGGCTGCTCGTCGGGCACCGGCGGACGCTCAGTTCAGCGCGATGAAGCGGTCGGTGCCGTTGATGAGATCCGTGAGCACCACGAGGCCGCAGTACGTCACGGAGTCGGCCTCGCTGAGCGGCACGCGGCGCTTCTGGCAGCCGTACGCGCACACGAAGAGCTTGGCGCCGCGACCGGCGAGCCCCTTGATACGGGCATCGTCGAGCGCGCGCACGCCGTCGTCGATCAGGTAGAGGTAGAGATCGGCGCCGCGCGCGAGGGCGGCCTCGGAGAGGCCGACGGCGGTCTCGAGGTTGGCGTGCTCGGGGCCGGTGGAGAGCAGCATTCCGAATTTTTTCGCTCCGGACGTCATCGCAGCGGAGCGTAGCATCGTGCACAGAGGAGAGCAAGGAATGGGCCGTCGTGTGTACCTCGATCACAACGCGTCGACGCCCGTGCATCCGGACGTCGTCGCCGCCATGCTGCCGTACTTCAGCGAGACCTTCGGCAATCCTTCCAGCGTGCACGCCTTCGGGCGCGAGGCGCGCGAAGGCCTCGACACCGCGCGCGAGCGCATCGCCGGCTTTCTCAGGGTGAAGCCCGACGAGATCGTGTTCACCTCCGGCGGCACCGAGTCCGACAACTTCGGCATCAAGGGCCTCGCGGGGGCGCG
>CAYQQT010000315.1:0-1254 GCA_964419375.1 uncultured bacterium | reverse complement strand
GGGCCTCGCGGGGGCGCGCGGGCACGGCCACATCATCACGTCGCGCATCGAGCACCACGCGGTGCTGCGCACGTGCGAGACCCTCGAGACCCAGGGCTTCTCGGTGACCTACGTGCCCGTGGACTCGACCGGCATGGTGGATCCCGACGAGGTGCGGCGTAACCTCCGTCCCGACACCTTCGCCATCTCGATCATGCACGCCAACAGCGAGGTGGGCACCCTCCAGCCCGTGCGCGCCATCGGCGCCGTCGCGCGCGAGCACGGGATCGCCTTCCACGTGGACGCGGTGCAGACCTTCGGCAAGGTGGACATCGACGTGGACGCCTTCGGCATCGACGTGCTCGCCTTCTCGGGTCACAAGATCTACGGGCCCAAGGGCGTGGCGGGCGCGTACATCCGCAAGGGCACGAAGATGGCGTCCGTGCAGCACGGGGGTGACCACGAGCGCCGCCGCCGCGCGGGTACGGAGAACGTCTCCGGCATCGTCGGCCTCGGCAAGGCGGTCGAGATCCGCCAGCGGGAGATGCATGCGGAAGCCGCGCGCGTGTCGGCGCTGCGCGACCGGCTCTGGACCGGCGTCCAGGCGCGCGTCCCCGACGTGCGGCTGAACGGCCATCCCACCGAGCGCCTGCCGGGCACGGCGAACATCTCGTACCGCGGGGTGGAGTCGGAGTCGATCGTGCTCGGCCTCGATCTCAAGGGCATCGGCGTATCGGCGGGCTCGGCGTGCACGTCCGGCAGCGTGGAGCCGTCGTACGTCCTCGTCGCCATGGGCGTGCCGCTGGAGTGGGCGATGGGCGCCGTGCGCTCGTCGCTGGGGCGGTCGACGACGGCGGAGGACATCGACTACGTGGTGGAGAGCGTGGAGCCCATCGTGCGCAAGCTGCGCTCGGCCATGCCCGTCGGAGCCCGATGAGGTACAGCGCCGTGCTCGTCGATCACTTCCTCAACCCGCGCAACGCGGGGCTGATGCGTGAGCCCGACGGCGTGGGCGCCGACGAGTACGACGGCTGCGGCGATCTCGCGCGCTTCTACCTCCGAGTGCGCGACGGCGTCACCACGGAAGTCCGCTTCCAGACCTACGGCTGCGGGCCCACCATCGCCGCCGCCAGCGCCGCCAGCGAGCTGGTGATCGGCCGCGCGGTGGCCGACCTTGCCGGCCTCAAGGCGCGCGAGGTGGAGGACGCGCTCGACGGGCTGCCGGACGATCGCAAGCACGCCGCCGAGGTGGTGGCGGACGCGGTCCGGGCCGCC
>CAYQQT010000314.1:0-5108 GCA_964419375.1 uncultured bacterium | reverse complement strand
TTCGGCTCCCTCGTGAGGTGACGTGGGGGGGCCGCATAGGCCCCCCACCCCCGCCACTGCTCGATTCCGACAACCGCTGCATCTCTGCGCGCCCTTCGTGGCTCATAATCAGAGGATGATGTCGAGCCTGACCCGGTCTGTGGCTTCCGCCGGCCTGCTGCTCGCCCTCGCCGTCGTCGTGGGCGGCTGCGGCAACTCGGAGGCCAAGAACCCGGTCGTCACCGAGGCCCCCAAGCCGGTGGCGGTGACGACGGTGGCCGCCGAGGCGCGCGCGCTGCCCGGCGACCTCGACGTGACGGGGACGCTGCAGGCGGACGCCCAGACGGAGGTGGCGTCGGAAAGCAACGGCCGCGTGCTCGCCGTGAACGTCGAACGCGGCACGGTGGTGAAGGCGGGCGCGGTGCTCGCGCGTATCGACGCCGAGGACGCGCGCAGCGCGCTGCGCGAGGCGGAAGCGACGGCCGCGCAGACGCAGGCGCGCCTGGGCCTCGGCGCCACCGATGCCTTCGATCCCACGCGCACCGCGGAGGCGCGCAAGGCGCGGGCGGCGATGGAGCGCGCGGAGCTCGAGTACCAGCGCTACGCCAAGCTGGTGGAGATGGGCGCCGTGTCGCGCTCGGATTACGACCTGCGGCGCATGGAGGCGACGACGGCGCGCGAGCAATACGAGACCTCGCTCAACGAGTCGCGCCAGCTCTACCAGTCCCTGCTCGCGCAGCGCGCGCGCGTCGACATCGCGCGGCGCGCGCTCGCCGACACGGACGTGCGCGCTCCCTACGACGGCCTCGTGGCCGAGAAGCACACCACCGTCGGCCAGTATCTGCAGAAGGGCGCCAAGGTGGCCACGCTCGTCCGCGTCGATCCCCTGCGCGTCGAGCTGATCGTGCCGGAGGCGGCGGTGGCCGCCGTGCGGCGCGGCCAGAAGGTGTCGTTCGGCGTGCAGGCGTACCCGGGCAAGCGCTTTGACGGCGTCATCGCCTACGTGGGCCCCTCGCTCAAGGCCGACTCGCGCGCCCTCATGGTGGAAGCGCTCGTGCCCAACCCGGAGGGCCGGCTGCAGCCGGGGCTCTTCGCGACCGCACGCATCGAGCTGCCGGCGGGGAAGCCCTCGGTGCTCGTGCCCACCGCCGCCGTGCGCACGGAGGCCGGCGTGTCCAAGCTCTGGGTCGTCAAGCAGGACCGCGCCGAGATGCGCCTCGTGCAGCTCGGCCGCGAGGTCGCTGACCGCGTGGAGGCGCTGCGCGGAGTGGCGGCGGGCGAGCAGGTGCTGGCGGCGTACAGCGACAGCCTCCAGGACGGCGCCCTCGTCAGCGCGTCCACGGCCGCTGGCACAGGCAGCCGCTGATGCAGTGGCTGGCCACGCTGTCGGTCAAGCGACCCGTCTTCGCCTCCGTGCTCATCCTGTCGTTGGTGGTGGTGGGCGCCTTCTCGTATTTCCGGCTGGGCGTCGACCTCTTCCCGAAGGTGGACTTCCCCACCGTGGCCATCACCACCCGCCTGCCGGGGGCGGCGCCGGAGGAGGTGGAGACGGAGATCACCGACAAGATCGAGCGCGCGGTCAACACGATCGCCGGCATCGAGGAGCTGCGCAGCGTGTCCACCGAGGGCGCCTCGCAGGTGTTCATCCAGTTCCGCCTCGAGAAGAACGTGGACGTGGCCCGCCAGGAGGTGCAGTCCAAGATCAACCAGATCCTGGCCGACCTGCCCAGGGACATCGAGGCGCCCATCATCGACAAGGTCGACCCCGACGCCTCGCCCGTCCTTTTCCTCGCCCTCTCCTCCACGCGGTCCATCCGCGAGATCACGGAGTTCGCCGACAAGTCGCTGCGGCGGGAGATCGAGTCGCTGCCCGGCGTGGGCGACGTGCGCATCGTGGGCGGCCGCCTGCGCCAGGTGAACCTGTGGCTCGATCCTGCCCGGCTGCGCGCCTACAACCTCACCGCGGCCGAGGTCACGCGCGCCATCGACAACCAGAACCTCCAGCTCCCGGGCGGCAACGTGGGCCAGGGCACACGCGAGATGACGGTGCGCCTCAAGGGCCGCGTCACGAGCGTGCGCGAGTTCGAGGACGTGGTGGTGGCCACGCGCAACGGCGCGCAGATCCGCCTCCGGGACGTCGGCACCGCCGAGGACGGCACCGAGGAGGTGGAGACGGCGGCCAACGTGGATGGCAAGGCGGCCGTCGTCCTCGCCGTGCGCCGGCAGTCGGGGACGAACACCGTGTCGGTCATCCACGGGATCAAGGACCGCCTCCGCGAGATCCGCCCGCGCCTGCCTGCCGGATACACGCTGGAGATCATCCGGGACCAGTCGGATTACATCGAGAAGGCCGTGGCCACCGTGCAGGAACACCTGGTGGTGGGCGCCTTCCTGGCCGCCATCGTGGTGCTCCTCTTCCTGCGCAACTGGCGCTCGACGATCATCGCGGGCATCTCCATCCCCGCCTCCATCGTGAGCGCCTTCGGCCTCATGTGGGCGCTGGACTTCACCCTGAACATCCTCACCCTGCTCGCCCTCACGCTGTCCGTCGGCATCGTCATCGACGACGCCATCGTGGTGCTGGAGAACATCTACCGGCTCATGGAGGAAAAGGGTCTCTCCGCGTGGGAGGCTGCCCTGCAGGGCACCCGCGAGATCGGCCTCGCCGTGCTCGCCACCACGTTCTCCCTGGTGGCCGTCTTCATCCCCGTGGCGTTCATGGGCGGCATCGTGGGGCAGTTCATGTACTCGTTCGGCCTCACGATGGCTTTCTCCATCATGGTCTCGCTGCTCGTGGCCTTCACGCTCACGCCCATGATGGCGAGCCGCTGGCTGTCGTTCGACCGAAACGCCAAGCGCACCTCCAAGCAGTCGCGCTTCTTCGGCCCCATCGAGCGCGGCTACGGCCGCATCCTGCGATGGTCGATGGCGCACCGCTGGGTGATCGTGCTCGCCTGCCTCGGAAGCCTCGTGTCCGTGGTGCCGCTCTTCAAGGCGGTGGGCAAGGACTTCCTGCCCAAGAACGACGAGTCGCAGTTCGAGGTGAACCTGCGCGCGCCCGAGGGCACCACGCTGGAGCAGACGGAGCTGATCACCAGCCGCGTGGCGCGCGAGATCAAGAAGGTCGAGGGCGTGGACTACACGGTGGTCCTCGTGGCGGACGACGACCGCCGCACCGCCAACACGGGCAAGGTGTTCGTGAAGCTCCTCGACGTGGACAAGCGGACGCGATCGCAGTTCGACCTCATGACCCTGGTGCGCGCGACGATCATGCCCGCCTTCGCGGCGGAGCGGCTGCGCACGAGCGTGTCCCCGGTGTCGAGCATCGGCGGCGGCGGCATGATCAACAAGGAGATCGCCTTCTATCTCAACGGGCCCGATCTCGGCAAGCTCAACGAGTACTCCACCCGCCTCACCACCGCCCTCCGCCGCGTGCCGGGCGCCGTGGACGTCGACACCACCCTCGTGCTGGGCAAGCCCGAGCTGTCGGTGACGATCGACCGCGCGAAGGCAGCCGAGCTGGGCGTGCAGATGGCGGACGTGGCGAGCAGCCTGCAGATCATGGTGGGCGGCCGCAAGATCTCGACCTACAACGAGACGGGCGAGCAGTACGAGGTGCACGCGCGCGCGGTGCCGCGGTGGCGCACCGACGCCGAAGGGCTGTCGCAGATGGCGGTGCCCTCCGCGCGCCTCGGCGCCGTCAGCCTCGACAACGTCGCCCGCTTCACCGAGACGGAAGGGCCCTCACAGGTGGACCGCCTCGGCCGGCGCCGGCAGGTCACCATCACCGCCAACATGCTGCCGGGCCACTCGCAGCAGACGGCCCTCGACGCGCTCAACCGCGAAGTGAAAGCGATGCGGCTCGATCCCGCCTACATCGCCGGCACCACCGGCACTTCCAAAGAGATGGGGACGGCGGCGGTGAACTTTCTCCTCGCCTTTGCCCTGTCCATCATCTTCATGTACCTCGTGCTCGCCGCGCAGTTCGAGTCCTGGCTGCACCCGGTGACCATCCTGCTCGCGCTGCCCCTCACGGTGCCCTTTGCGCTGCTGTCCATCCTGATCTTCGGGCAGTCGCTCAACATCTACACCGCGCTCGGCCTCCTCGTGCTCTTCGGCGTGGTGAAGAAGAACGCCATTCTACAGATCGACCATACGATCGCCCTGCGCGCCTCGGGGCTCGGCCGCGAAGAGGCCATCTACCGCGCGAACCTCGACCGCCTGCGGCCGATCCTCATGACCACCTTTGCCTTCGTGGCGGGCATGCTGCCCCTGCTGCTGGCCACCGGCGCCGGCTCCGGTGACAACCGCGCCATCGGTTCCGTCATCTTCGGAGGCCAGATGCTCTCGCTGCTGCTCACGCTGCTGGCGACGCCCATCGCCTACTCGCTCTTCGACGACGCCAGCGCGCGCTGGCAGCCGCGCGCCTGGATCGCGCGCCTGCGTCCGGGGCGTCCGGTGGCCACGCCGGGCATCCAGGGCGCCAGCGAGTAGCCGCCCGCATTCCCGTTCGCTGGTACGGTCTTCGCACGCTCCCAGGCCCGTTCGGCCGCCCTGACGCCGGAACGCATTGAAGGAGTTGCGCAAGGATGACCACTCGGTATTCCGTGCGCGCGGCGGGCGTGGTCTACGCGCTCGCCGGCGCCTGCGGGCTCGTGTTCGGGACCTTCCCGGCCGACCTCGTCCTCAACCTGGTGCATCTCGGGCTCGGCGCGTGGGGCGTCATGGCCTACGCATCGCGCCCCGCCGCCCGCAGCTACTCCCGCAGGCTCGCCGCCGCCGCCGCCGGCCTCACCATGATCGCTTCTGCTGCCGACAGCGCCGAGAGCTACGCTGGGTCTCGCCCCGCCCTTTCGACGACTTCTGGCTCCCTGCGGTCACCGTCGTCGTGGCCGCGTACTTCGGCTGGGGGCGCCGTCGCCAGACCGCCGTCTACGAGCGGAAGGTCCGCCGGGCTGCTTAGGAGACCTGCTCGTACCCCGGATCGCCCGGAATCACGACGCGGCGTTTGCCGTTGTCCATGAGCACCCGGGGCCGCACTTCCGGCACCGCGCGCCCGCGCAGACGCGCGAGGGCCTCCGCCGCGGTGGCGGCGCCGTCGAACAGCATGAGGTTGCGGATGGTGGGGT
>CAYQQT010000313.1:0-5116 GCA_964419375.1 uncultured bacterium | reverse complement strand
GAGTTCAGGAACGGACCACCGACCTGGTTCTGGGCATTGGTCTGCTGCGTGAGCAGCACGCCCGGCAGCGCCACGGGGCCCGTGGCCGCCGTCGTCACGCCGCTGCAGTCCGTACCGGCGGCGCCAGTGGGCAGGCCGCCGCAGTGCGCCGAGAAGATGCTGATGGCCGACGCCATCGCACGCGTGTCGGCCTGGGCCTTGGCGATACGGGCGCGGGCCTGCACGTTGGCGTACAGCGGAACAGCGATCGCGGCCAGGATACCGATGATGGCCACGACGATGAGGAGCTCGATCAGCGTAAAGCCGCGCTGACCGCCCAGCCGCTTCTTGAAGAACCGGATCATGTGAGTCCCCCTTGGGTGAAGTAGAGTAGCAACTGACTGATGCGTAAACGATTGCACAGCGGATGCCACACCTACAAAGTGGAGGTCACGCCTTTACTTTCAATCGGTTACTACGACAGTGACAGGGCCGTGGTGGCGGTCGGTGACGGGCAGCGGCAGGCCAAGTGACGGAATTCGTCAGTCAAGCGGCTGTCGCGAGCGGGGGTTGTGCTTCTGTAGCTTGTAGCGGAATTGCCGGAAGCTCACCTTCAGCAACTCCGCAGCCCGGGTCTGGACACCGGCGGTGCGCTCGAGAGCGAGCTGGATGTAGCGACGCTCGATCCGCTCCAAGGTCGCCTCCAGATCGACTCCTCCTGTCGGGATGTCGATCCGGACGTCGTGGAGCTCTCGCGGCGTGGTCAGCGTGGGGGGCAGCGCATCCGGCTCGAGAGTCTCGGAATTGCCGAGCACGATGGCGCGCTCTACGACGTTTTCGAGCTCACGGATATTGCCCGGCCAGTGGTAGCCCTCGAGGATCGCGAGCGCCTCGGGGCTGACGCCCCGTGCTTCCTTGCCCATCTCCGGCCCGATCCTCTTGATGAAGTGCGCGACGAGGGGCGCGATGTCCTCCCGGCGCTCCCGCAGGGGAGGCAGGTGAATGGGGATGACGTTGAGACGATAGAAGAGATCCTCGCGCAACGTGCCGTCGGACACGGCCTTGGTCAGCTCCCGGTTCGAAGCCGCGATGAGGCGGACGTCGACCTTCTGATCGCGGGTGTCGCCCACGCGGCGGATCTCACGTTCCTGGATGACGCGAAGGAGCTTGACCTGTACGGATTGTGGTATCTCGGTGATCTCGTCCAGGAAGAGCGTTCCGCCGTCCGCGGCCGCGAAGAGGCCCTCCGTGCTCGCCACCGCCCCCGTGAACGCGCCCTTCACGTGGCCGAAGAGCTCGGACTCCATCAGGCTTTCCGGTACGGCACCGCAGTTCACGGAGATGAACGGCGCACGGCGCCGGCCGCTTTCCGCGTGCACCGCCTGCGCCACCAGCTCCTTGCCGGTGCCGCTCTCGCCCGTGATCATCACCGTGGATCCGCTGTCGGCCGTCTTGCGGATGGTCTCGAAGACGTCGAGCATCTTGCGGCTGCGCCCGATGAAGTTCTCGAAGCCGCGCTCGATGCGCAGCTGGCGCTTGAGGGCGAGGTTCTCCTCCTGCAGGCGCTTGCGCTCGAGGGCGTTGGCGATGGTGAGCTTGAGCTCGTCCAGCTTGAACGGCTTGGTGACGTAGTCGTAGGCGCCCAGCTTCATCGCCTCCACCGCCGTCTCCGTGGAGGCGAAGGCGGTGACCACCAGGACGACCGTGCGCGGGGAGTGCTCCTTGGCCGCGCGCAGGACGGCGAGGCCATCCGCCTTGCGCATGCGCAGATCGGTGATCACGAGATCGAACGCGTCCGTCTCGAGCGCCTTGATGGCGGCCTCGCCGCCGTCGGCCACCGTCACCTCGTACCCCACCTGTCGCAGCATGATGGCGAGGAGCTCGCGCATGCTCTGCTCGTCGTCCACCACGAGGACGCGGGTGGTGTCAGCCATGGTGGGCGGGCACGGTGATGCTGAAGGTACTGCCGGCGCCGGGCTCGCTCTGCACGTCGACGCGGCCGCCGTGATCCTGCGCGATGCGCTGCACCATGGCGAGTCCGAGACCGGTGCCCGACGTCTTCGTGGAGTAGAAGGGCTCGAAGATGTGCGCGGCGTCCTCGGGCGGCACGCCCTCGCCGGTGTCGGTCACGCGCACGACGAGGGCGCCGTCGGCCACGGCGGCGCCCACCCGCAGCTCGCCGCCGCCGGGCATGGCCTCGAAGGCGTTGAGGCAGAGATTCCAGATGGCCTGGCGGAATTGCTGCGGGTCCACGTCCCACATCAGCGAGGGCGGGAACTCCCGCACCAGCTTGAGGGTGCCGGGACCGGCGCGGTGGTCGAGGAGCACGAGCACCTCGTCGAGCGCGTCCACCACGTTGACGCGGGCGCGGGCGAGCGCGGCCGGGCGCGCGTACTCGAGGAACTGCTTGATGATGCCGTTGAGCCGTCCCGACTCTGTGAGCACGATGTTCGCGAGCCGCCCGCGCGTCTCCGGCGGCGCCCCGTCCGCCGCCAGCACCTCGATGGCGCCCGTGAGGGCCGCGAGCGGGTTGCGGATCTCGTGCGCGATGTTGGCCGCCATACGGCCGAGGGTGGCGAGGCGGTCCGCCTGGCGGATGCGTGCCTCCATCTCCCGGATGCTGGAAAGGTCCTCGCACATGGCGATGAGCCCGGCGCGGGAGCCGTCGCCCGCCCGCAGCGCCGACAAGGTCACGCGCACGGGCGTCGCCGATCCGTCCGGCCGTCGCATCGCCATCTCGTACTGACGGGAGTCGCGCTCCCTCGCCTCGACGGCCCGCTCCACGGCGCCGAGATCGACCTCTTCGCCGAAGAGGGCCGTCCACGGACGCCCGATGGCGTGCGAGGCGGACAGCCCGCTCATCTCCTCGGCGGCGTGGTTGAAGGCGGTCACCACGTGGCGGCGGTCGATGGCGATGAGACCGCTGCCCACCGACTCGAAGACCAGGTCCTTGAGCGCCTGGAGATCGCGCAGGTCACGGCGCTGGGTCTCGAGCTCCGCATGGGTGGACTGGAAGCGCTCCGCGAGGCCGCCCGCGGCGAAGGCGACGATGAGGAAGGTGCCCGAGTTCAGGAACATGGTGAGGATCTCGAGCGACGTCGTCTCCTGCGGCGCCTCGAAGAAGGCCGTCATCGGGAAGATCGTGCGACCGAACACGAGCCCGATGTACTGCGCGCTCGCCGCCCCCGCGATGGCGAGGCCGCCCGTGCGTGAGAGCAGCACGCAGGCGGCGGTCACGGAGAGGACGTAGAGAAAGGTGAAGATCGAGCGCGGGCCGCCTGTGGAGGCGACGACGGCGGTGACGAGCACGGTGTCGAGCAGGCAGATCAGCCACGAGATGCGCCGGGGCCGGGTGAGGGGGTCGAGGAGCAGGAGCGCGCTGGAGGTGACGACGACCGCCAGCAGCGCGAGGGCGAGGATGGCGCGGTTGGTGCCGGGCAGGAGGTCGCCGGGCAGCGCCGGACCCAGCATGAGCAGCAGCGCGGCCACGCCCAGCCGCGCCCATGAGAAGCCGCGCAGCAGCCTATTGGAGTCGACGCCTTTCATTCACGGCGTGATCAAGCGTTACTTGATCAGCGTCACCATCTTGAAGATCGGCAGGTACATGGCCACCACGATGCCGCCCACCGCCACGCCCAGGAAGCAGATCATCATCGGCTCCAGCAGCGACGTGAGCGCGTTCACGGCGGCGTCCACCTCGTCGTCGTAGAAGTCCGCGATCTTCGACAGCATGTTGTCGAGGGCGCCCGTGTTCTCGCCAACGCTGATCATGTGCACGACCATCGGGGGGAAGACCGGCGTCTGCTTCAGCGGCTCCGCCAGCGTGCCGCCCGCGGTCACCGTCTGGCGGGCGTGCATGACGGCCCTCTCCACCACGCGGTTGCCCGCGGAGCGCGCGGTGATGAGCAGCCCTTCGAGGATGGGCACGCCGGAGGAGATGAGGGTGGCCAGCGTGCGCGTGAACCGCGCCACCGCCACCTTGCGGATGAGCATGCCGATGACGGGCACCTTGAGCATGAAGGTGTCGATGACCAAGCTCCCCTGGTCCGTCGCGTAATACTTCTTGATCGCGTAGATGATGCCGGCCACGGCCATGATCATGAGCAGGATGTATTTGCGCGTCATGTCGGACATGAAGATGACGATCTTCGTCGGCAGCGGCAGCTCCGCGCCCATGTTCTTGAACATGCTCGCGAAGGTGGGCAGAACGAAGACCATCATGAAGATGATGACGAGGCAGGCCACGCTGATGATGGTGACCGGGTACACGGCGGCGCTCTTGACCTTGCCCTTGAGCTTGGCCGCCTTCTCGATGTAGCCGGACAGCCGCTGCAGCACGACGTCGAGCACGCCGCCCGACTCGCCCACGGCGAGCATGTTCACGAAGAGGTTGTCGAAGGTCTTGGGATATTTCCCGAACGACTCCGCGAGGGTGGCGCCCCCCTGCACGTCGTTGGCGATGCGCCCCGTCACGTCGCGCAGGACTTTGGAGTCGCTCTGCTCGGAGAGGATCTGCAGGCACTGCGAGATGGGCAGGCCCGCGTCCACCATCGTCGAGAACTGGCGCGTATAGATCGCGAGGTCCTTGTCCTTCACCTTGCCGCCGATCTTCGTCGGCCTGGTGTCGGTCTTGACCTTCTTCTCCTCGACGGCAGTGGCGACCACTCCCTTGGCGCGGAGCGCGGCGACCGCCGCCGGCCGGGTATCAGCCTCGATCTCGCCGGTGACGGCGCCCGCCCCCGCTCGCCCCTTGTACGCAAAGACCGCCATAAATGTCTCCTCCGCTAAGACAATGTCACGCGTAGCACTTCTTCGACCGTGGTGGTTCCCTCCAGCACCTTGTACAGTCCTGCTTCACGCAGCGTCTTCATGCCTTCCTTGCGCGCCCCTTCACGCAGCTCGGCGGTGGAGCCGTTCTTGAGGATCATGTCACGTAGCGGCTCCGAGATCGGCATGACTTCGTAGATGGCCACCCGGCCCTTCATTCCCGTGAAGTTGCACGTCTGGCAGCCTTTGCCCTTGAAGAACTGCACCTTCCCCAGCCCCGTGGGCACGTGGCCGTAGGGCACGAGGTCCTCTTCCTTGGCGTCGTAGGGCTGCTTGCAGTCCTTGCAGATCTTTCGTCCCAGCCGCTGCG
>CAYQQT010000312.1:0-5119 GCA_964419375.1 uncultured bacterium | reverse complement strand
GCCGCGGGCGGGCGCCGCGGCGCGCGCGGGCGCGGGCGGCGGCGTGCTCACGCGGCGTCGGAAGTACAGCCGCCAGCCGAGGATGGCGAGAAGAGGCACGAGCAGCCACCCCACGCTCGTGGTGAGGCGGTCGTCACGCTCGCCCCACCGCCATCGCGAGAAGCCGAAGGTCAGCCACGACCAGAGATCGCTGAGCGGCCGCAGCACGGAGGTGTCGGCGTCGCCCATCCATTCGGGCGGCGTAGTGTCGATCTCGCGCCAGGCGCCGTCGATCCACGCCAGCGCCCACGAGTGCGCGTCGCTGGCCCGCACCACGTAGCGCCGCTCGAGCGCGCTCCACTCGTGCACCGCGTAGCCCACCGCGTAGCGCGCGGGAATGCCGGCGGCGCGCAGCAGGTGCACGGTGGCGGTGGCGAAGTACTCGCAGTGGCCCGCGCGCGTGCGCAGCAGAAAGTCCTCGAGCGGGGAGGCGCCGACGGGGGAACCCTGGAGGAACCGTGAATACTTGAACCGCCCCAGGAACAGGCCTCGCACTCCGTCCACGACTTCGGCGGGCGTGCGATGTCCCAGGTTCAGCTCGCTCATCACGCGCGCGACCGCGTCGGCCTCGCGCGCGGGGATGGCGAGGTCCGCGGGCGTGGGCGATCCGTCGCTCACGGCCGCCCGTCCGAAGCGCGCGTCGTAGCGGACGAGCCCGAGCCCCTCCTCCACCTTCACGGCACCCAGCCGGTTGCGGCTCAGCTCCGCCACCACGAGGCCGTCGAGTCGCGTGGTGCCGGCGGGCATGGCGAGCATCCCCTTGCCGCGGCGCAGGTATGCCGAGATGGTGACGGAATCCGCGGCCGGCACCGCGGCCGGCACCGCGCCCGCGAGCGTCCACGAGGCGCCGTCGCCCTCGGAGCGGACCGCGGTGAAGCCGGCGTCCGTGGCGAACCACACGGGCGAGCTGTAGACGTTGTAGGCGGCGTCCCGCAGCAGCGACGGGAGACGGCCGGCGGCGGCGTCCACACGAAGGACGATGGCGTCGGACAGCTTGACGGTGCCGAGCTCGCCGATGGCGGTCGAGCTGCGGAACGGGTCGGTGTCGCGACGGATGTACTCGAGCAGCCACGAGGAGGCGCGCCGCTCGAGAGCGCGCTGCATCTCCGCGAGGCCGAGGTGCCCCACGTAGCCGAGCGCCACCGCCGCCACCACGGTGGCCGCCCACGACGCGGTCGCGTAGCGCGGCGACCGCAGGCGCCACAGCGCCCACGCCGTGAGCGCGCACAGGCCCACGTAGAAGGATGCCGAGCGGACGTTGGCGGCGCTGGAAGCGAGCACGACGAGGGCGAAGTACGGATAGGTGAGATCGACCGGCGTTCCCGGCCGCGACGGCTCCGCGGCGGCGCGACGCCGCAGGGACCAGAAGAAGATCGACACGTCGACCGTGCCCGCCACGCTGTAGACCTGGCAGAAGACGAGCGGAAAGACCGTGAGCGGCAGCCACTGGAAGAGGCCGGTGATCGCGCGCGCGGACTCGTTGCCGAGGATCTGGTAGGCGGCGATCACGACGAGCAGGACCGCGCTGAGATCGGACACCCGGTTGAAGTCGGCGCGCGACAGGTCCCATCGCCACTGGATCACGTGCCGCGCTTCCAGGGCCAGCGCCATCCCCGCTCCCACCGCGAGGAACCCCGTCTGCCACCCCCAGAACAGCAGCGCCGCGCCCAGCAGTCCCGGCGGCGTCACAGGCGTGCCAGACCCTGCGCGATTTTTCCGACGGCGAGGCGGTGGACGTTTCCGAGATCGGGCTCCCCTGGGCTTTCGTCATCCTCGACGAGGAGCACGAGCGTGGGTACTCCGAGCCCTCGCAGCGTGTCGATGAGCGAGCGGCGAGCATCGTCCCAGGAGACGAGGACGCAGATGGCGCCGCTGAGGCCGCCGTGGCGCGAGACCACGAGGTCGGCCAGCGTGGTGAAGGCGCGGTCGGTGCACGGGCGCACGGCGGCGAGAATCTCCAGCATGCGGTCGACGTGGCCCACGCCGCGGCCCGCCGTGAACGAATATGCCTGGGGCCCCACGAACATGAGGTCGAGCAGGGCGTCCTGCGACGGGGCGCCGCACACGAACGAGGCCGCCACCGACACCGCCTCCTCGAAGCGCGCATCGGCGCCCGGCGGCAGAAAGGTGTCGAGGACGAGGGCATGGCGGACGAAGAACTCGTCGTGCAATTCCTTGACGACCGGCCGCCCCGCGCGCGCCCAGCTGCGCCAGTGGATGCGCCGCAACGGATCGCCCGGGCGGTAGTCGCGCAGCGATAGGAACTCCTCCGAATCCCCCACGGACGTCGCGAGCGCGACGCCGCCCGGCTGGTGGCGCCGGGTGCCGGGGAGCTCGAAGCGCGGCAACGGGTAGCGCCGGGGCAGGATCAGGATGGAGGCGGGGGCCACCGTGTCGACGAGGGACCGCACGAGCCCGAGCGGGTCCGGCCGCGCCACCGTCACGCCCGTGAAGCGCAGTGAGCCGCGGCGGACGGGCGTCACCTCGATGCGCACGTCCACCTCCTGGCGGGGCGGCAAGGGCGGCAGTGGCCGCGCCTCGATGGCGGCGCGACGCGCGCGGGACACGAGCCACGCCCAGCGCGGAAAGCCCACCGTGCGGTCGAACCAGTTCCGCCGCTCCTCGCCGGGCTCACGCTGGCTGACGAAGTCCTCGAAGGTGGGCCGCGGGTCCTCGAGCTCTTCCATCAGCACCAGGCCCGACTGCACGCGGTCGGTCGGGTTCTGCAGCATCACCGTATACACGAGCGGCTCACCGGCGGTGCCGAAGCGGGGCAGCCGCCGGCGCACGCCGAGACGGGGCGGGAGGCGAACGCTCAGCGCCGTCGCGATCGCCAGCAGCGCGATGAGGAACGCGAAGGCCTGGTACGCAACGGTGAGGCGGGTGTTGGGGCCGATGATCGCCGCCGCCGCGAGTCCGCCGAAGACGAGGCGCCCGGCCGGAGTGAGGCGGCGGGCGAGCACGTGCTGCAGTGCGGCCGCGGACCGGAACGTGCGGTAGGCGGCGCGCCTGAACCTCACTACGCCGGCACGGGCACGGCCTTGAGGATGTCCGCCACCACGGCGGCGGCGGTGAGGCCGGAGAAGCGCGCCTGCGGGTCGAGCGCAAGGCGATGGGCGATCACCGGCACCGCCATCTCCTGCACGTGCTCGGGCGCCACGAAGGCCTCGCCGTCGAAGAGCGCGAGCGCCTGCGCGGCCGCCACGAGCGCCAGGGAGGCGCGCGCGCTGGCGCCGAGCTGCACCCCCACCGTGGTGCGTGTCGCGCGCACGACGTCCACGACGTACCGCTTCAGCTCGTCGCCCACGCGCACGCCGCGCACCTGACGGCGCAGCGCGGCCACCTCCTCCAGCCCCACGCACGCGGCGAGGTCGTCGACCGGATGACCCCGCTGCTGTGCGGAGAGAATGCCGACCTCGTCGGCGGGCTCAACGTAGCCCAGGCCGAACTGGAGCGCGAAGCGGTCCATCTGCGCTTCCGGCAGCGGGTAGGTGCCGCGGAACTCCACCGGGTTCTGGGTGGCGATGACGAAGAAGAGATCGCGCAGTGGATAGGTGGTGCCGTCGAGCGTGACCTGGCTCTCGCCCATCGCCTCCAGGAGCGCCGACTGCGTGCGCGGCGACGCCCGGTTGATCTCGTCGGCGAGGAGCACGTTGGTGAAGATGGGCCCCTCGTGGAAGCGGAAGCTCTGCTCCCGCTGGTCGTAGATCGAGACCCCGAGAATGTCGGACGGCAGCAGGTCGGGGGTGAACTGGATGCGCTTGAAGCGCACGCCGATGGAGCGCGCGAGCGCCTTGGCGAGCGTGGTCTTGCCGGTGCCCGGGTAGTCCTCGAGCAGCACGTGGCCGCCGCTGGCGAAGGCGGCGAGCAGACGGCGGATGGCCAGCGCCTGGCCGCGCATCACGGTGGCGAGGTTGGCGGCGATCCGGTGGTAGACCTCCCGGGCCGCCTCCTCGCTCACTTGGGGGCCTTCAGCTCGACGAGAACTTCGTGATAGCGGGTGGCGCCGATGTTGCGCGCGGCGTGCGTGTCGCCTCCGCGGCGGAAATACACCTTCCCCGCTTCCAGCGTGGCCTGGTCCACGCGGCTCCCCCGCCGCACCTCGAGGGTGCCGCCCTCGATCGGATAGAAGAAGTAGTCACGGTCATGGGTGTGGGCGGCGATCTCCTCCCCGGGGGCGAGGGTGAACTCCCACACCTTGACCTGCTCGTTCTCGAAGATGAGCCTGGTGCCGACCTCGACCTCGGCCATACGTGTGCCCTCCGCCGTCGCTTTCGCGTGTGCTCGGAGTGTATTCGAAGGGCGAAGCGGTTGTCACGTTCTGGCGGCGCCCTCCGCTATACTAGGCGCGGTTTTGCCATGACGATGCCTCCCGGTGGCCAGCGGTGAAGCAGGCGCACGAAGAGCTTCAGCGACAGCTCTCGGCACTTCGCTCCCGCTTCACGGACACGGGACAGCGGGCGGCGGCCGCCGCCGAAGCCATGACCGCCACCATCCTGCCGGAGGCGGAGCTCATCGACGCCCTCGCGGAGACGGGACGCGCGTTCGTCGAGCTCCGCAGCTCGCTGCTGCAGCAGGCGGCTCCGCTCTCGCCGATCCCGGACGCCACTTCCCTCACGTCGCTCGCGCACCTCGAAGGGGTGCTGCACGCGGCCATCGAGGCGGAGGAGCAGCGCGTGCGCCAGGCGGCGTGGGAGCACGTGCGCGAGACGGCGCTGGCCACCCTTGACCGCGTCATGGGACTCATCCACCACGAGGACACCGCCTTCGCGCCGCTCGTCGCCTGCCAGGCCAAGGCGCGGGAGATGCACCTGGCCATCAGCTCGCAGCAGCCGGAGGACCTGGAGCACGAAACCACGATCGTCAACGGGCGCGTGCGCTCCTTCGCCGAGCTGGTGTCGCTGGTCGACGGCTGGAACGTCCTCGACGACGACCGGTGCGCCTTCTTTCAAGATGCGATCACCCAGAGCTTCGGCCGTCCCCTCGCCCTCGCCGCCCTGCGCGGCAAGCTCGGAAACGAGGGCGAGGTCAGCACGCCCGCTCCCGAGCCGGTGCGGGCGCCCGCGGCCGCACGCGTGGC
>CAYQQT010000311.1:0-5146 GCA_964419375.1 uncultured bacterium | reverse complement strand
CAGGCTTTCGCCCATTGCGGAAAATTCCCCACTGCTGCCTCCCGTAGGAGTCGGGACCGTGTCTCAGTTCCCGTGTGGCTGGTCGTCCTCTCAGACCAGCTACCCGTCATAGCCTTGGTGAGCCGTTACCTCACCAACTAGCTGATAGGCCGCGAGCCTCTCCAAGAGCGGTAGCTTGCGCCACCTTTCCTCTCCAGATCTTGCGACCTGAAGAACGTATCCAGTATTAGCCTCCCTTTCGAGAGGGTATCCCGGTCTCTAGGGCAAGTTGCCCACGTGTTACTCACCCGTACGCCACTAGGACCGCCGAATTATTGCTAACCCGACGATCCCCGTTCGACTTGCATGTGTTAAGTACGCCGCCAGCGTTCGCTCTGAGCCAGGATCAAACTCGCCAAATAAAGCGATGACCCTAGTCCTCTAAGCTCGAACGTTGTTACTGCGAACTACTGCAGTTACTCGGCCCGAGCGCAAGGCACTCGAATAGAACGGATGGTGCTCACACCTTTTCGGTGAGCCAGTAGCATATGCGATTTTCAAAGAGCACTACGGTCAGCTTGGAAGGTGACCGGATCTTGTTTCTAAACCGTTGCCCGAGTTGTGTCCGGGCAAAGACTGACTATACGGATCGACCCTGGTGGTGTCAAGCCTTTCGGTTTTTTTCGTCCCGCTCGCCCACCGTGACCACGTGATAGCTCTTCCGCCCTTTTCGGAGGACCAGATAGCGGCCGAAGAGCGCGGTCCCCCGGGAGACGGAGGCCTGTGGCTCCCCCACCCGCTGCCCATTGAGATGGATGGCGCCGCTGGCAAGCAGCTCGCGGGCGTTCCGCTTCGAATCGGCAAGCCCCACCTTCACCAGGAGGTCGGCGAGCGGTATCGATTCCGCGTCCGCGCCGTGCAGCGCGGTGGTGGGGACGCCTCGAAACGCCTGCTCCAGCTGCGCCTGGCCGAGGGCCGCGACGTCACCGCTGAAGAGGGCCGCCGAGATCGCTTCCGCCTCCGCGAGCGCATCGGCGCCGTGGACGAGGCGGGTCACCTCGCGCGCGAGCACCCGCTGCGCTTCACGTTTCTCCGGCGCCACCACGGTGGCGCGGGCCAGCTCCTCGATGCGATCGGCATCCAGAAACGTGAAGAACTTCAGGAAGCGGACGACGTCCGCGTCGGCCGTGTTCAGCCAGAACTGGTACATCTCGTATGCCGACGTCTTGTCCGGATCGAGCCAGACGGTGCCGGTTTCCGTCTTGCCGAATTTCGTGCCGTCCGCCTTCGTGATCAGCGGCAGCGTGAGCCCATACGCGTCGCGGCCGTGGACACGCCGGATGAGATCGGTGCCGGCCGTGATGTTGCCCCATTGGTCGGTGCCGCCGAGCTGCACGGTGCAATCGTAGCCTTGGAGCAGAGCCATGAAGTCGTACGCCTGGAGCACCTGATAGCTGAACTCGGTGTAGGAGATCCCGGCCTCGGCGCCGCGGCCCATGCGCGAGCGCACCGACTCACGCGCGAGCATGGCGCCCACCGGGAAGTGCTTGCCCACGTCGCGCAGGAACGAGATGACGTCCAACTGTCCGAGCCAGCGATAGTTGTCCTCGAGGACGGCCGCACAGCTCCCCGCCTCGAAATCGAGGAAGGGCCGCACCTGGCGCTTGAGGCGCTCCACCCACTCTGCCACCTGCTCTTTCGGGTTGAGCAAGCGCTCCCCGGCCTTGCCGCTGGGGTCTCCGATGAGGCCGGTGCCGCCGCCGACGAGCACGAGGGGCCGGTGGCCGGCCAGCTGCACTCGTCGCAGCGTGAGCAGCGGAAGCAGGCTGCCGACGTGCAGGCTATCGGCGGTGGGATCGAAGCCGACGTAGACCGTCCGTCGCTCCGCGGCCGGGCGCGCCAAATGCGCGTCGAGCTCCTCGGGCGTCGTAACGTCCGCGATGAGGCCGCGCCAGTGGAGGTCGGTCAGTAAGGTCGAACGCATGGGTGCCTCGCCGGGCGGCAGCATTATCGCACGCGCGTGCCCGCAGCCATGGGTAGGGCGGAGCCAGCCGCGGCGTATAATGATGGCGAATGGCGTCTGAGAAAAACCCGCCGGCCCGAGCCCGGCGCCGGTGGCTCCCCTCGTTCGGCGGGCGGCCGTGGCTGCGCAGGCTGCTGCTCGGCGTGGGCGTCGTGACCGTCCTCGCAATATCGGCCGTCGGCGTGGCGGCGCTGTGGGCGTTCACCATCCTGCCGCGCAGTCTGCCTTCCGTGAGCGCGCTGGAGAGCCTGCAGCCGCTGCAGGGCACCAAGGTCTACGACGACAATGACGAGCTGCTCACGGAGTTGCACGTGGAGCGACGCATCTTCGTGCCGCTCGCGCATATTCCGCAGACGCTCCGGGACGCGGTGCTCGCCACGGAAGACCGGCGCTTCTATTACCACTGGGGCATCGATCCCATCGGCATCGCGCGCGCCATGTACTCCAATTACAAGAGCGGACGTATCGTCGAGGGCGGGAGCACGATCACGCAGCAGCTGACCAAGGTGCTGTTCCTCACCGCCGATAAGAGCCTGGAGCGCAAGATCAAGGAGGCGGTGCTCGCCCTCGAGCTGGAGCGCCGGTATTCGAAGGACCGCATCCTCGAGATGTATCTGAACCAGGTGTACTTCGGCAACGGCGCGTATGGCGTGGAAGCGGCGTCACGCACGTATTTCGGCAAGTCCGTGTCCGAGGTGACCGTACGCGAGGCGGCGCTGCTGGCGGGCCTGCCGCGGGCGCCGTCGGCGTACTCGCCCTTCGAGCACGCCGACATCGCCAAGCGCCGTCGTGAGGTCGTGTTACGCCGGATGGTCGAGTACGGCGTGCTCAAGGACGCCGAGGGCAAGAAGCTCGCGAAGTCCGACCTCGGTCTCATTCCTCCTGAGCGGCGGCGCACCAGCGGCCAGTACTTCCTGGAATACGTGCAGCACACCCTGGAGGCGAAGTACGGCGCCGACATGGTGTTCAAGGGTGGCCTCAACGTCTACACCACGCTCAATCCGTCGATGCAGCTGAAGGCGGAGCAGGCGCTTCGTGACGGGCTGAAAGCCCTCGAAAGCCGCAGCACGAAGACGCGGGCGGGCGAGCACCCCGAGGGCGCCGTGGTAACCATCGAGCCGCAGACGGGGTACGTACGCGCCATGGTCGGTGGCTACGATTTCTTCCGGAGCGAGTTCAACCGGGCCGTGCAGGCGCGCCGGCAGCCCGGGTCCGCCTTCAAGCCCTTCGTCTACGTGGCCGCGCTTGAAGCCGGCTTGACGCCCGCCACGCGCGTGGACGACGCTCCCGTATCGTACGCGGTGGGGCCCAACGGGCAGGCGTGGAAGCCCGATAACTACGACCGGAAATTCCGGGGTCCCACCACCCTGCAGCAGGCGCTCGAGGAATCCGTCAACGTGGTCACCGTGAAGATCCAGGAGCGCGTCGGCCTCAGCAAGACGATCCAGGTGGCCCGGCGCTTCGGGATCACGAGCCCGCTGGACGCGAACCTCAGTCTCGCCCTCGGCACCTCCGACCTCAACCTGCTCGAGCTCACCTCGTCCTACGGCGCGCTCGCGAACCAGGGGGCGTGGCTGCCCCCCACCACGGTCCGCTACATCACGGACGCGCAGGGCAAGCTGCTCGAGGAGCATGTCCCCGAGCCGAAGGAAGCCGTCTCACCGGAAACCGCGTACGTCATCACCCACATGCTGCGTGGCGTGGTGGAGCGCGGCACGGGACAGGCGGCCAAAGTGCTGGGTCGGCCGATTGCGGCCAAGACGGGCACCACCAACGATTACTCCAACGCGTGGTTCATCGGTTTCACGCCCCGCCTGGCGACAGGCGTCTGGGTCGGCTACGACCGGCCGCGGAGCCTGGGTAAGGACGAGACCGGGTCGCGCGTCGCCGTGCCCATCTGGATCTCCTACATGGATAAGGTGCTCGCCAACAGCCCCCGCGAAGACTTTCCGATACCCGAGCGTATCGTCATCGTCCAGGTCGACCTGGACGCGTCGAACGAGTGCGTACGCGTCGTCCCCATGGCGTTCGTCAAGGGGACCGAGCCCCTCGCGTGCGGGGCGCGGCGACCGCCGTCCCCGCTTTTGCCGCCCCCGGCCGACGGCGTGCCCGCGCCGGCACTGCCGCCTGGGCCCCAGCCGCCGCAAGCCGCTCCCGCCGTTCCCGGCTCGCCTCCCGCTCTTCCACGCGAGGTCCTCTCAGGCGTTCCTGGAGGAGGTAAGGGGCCGCCCGTCGAGGCGCCCTGAGGCGCTCAGGCCTCCGCCGGAGGATAGGCGGCGGCCACTTGCCCCCATGACACGTCGCCGAGCAGCTGCTGGAACACGTGCGGCAGGTCGGCCACGAGCACCCGGATCTGCTCCATGGAGTCGCGCTCCCTGATGGTCACCCGCCCGTCTGCCGCCTCTCCCTTGTCGGTGTCACCCACCGTCCTCACGTCGACCGTCACGCAGTAGGGCGTGCCCACCTCGTCCTGACGGCGGTACAGGCGCCCGATGGCGGCGGTGTCGTCGTAGACCGTGACCCAGTCTTTTGCGAGGCGCGCGCGGATCTCATGGGCGCGGCTGACGATGTCTCCGCGCTTCTTGAGGAGGGGGAGGACGGCCACCTTCACGGGCGCCAGGTCCCGATGCAGCCGCAGGACGACGCGCTTCTCGCCGCGCACCTCCTCTTCCCGGTACGCATCGACGAGAAAGGCGAGCACGCTGCGGTCGGCGCCGGCGGAGGGCTCGATGACGTAGGGGACGACGTGCGCCTTGCGCTCGTCGTCGAAATACGTGAGCGCCTTGCCGCTCGCCTGCGAGTGCTGCTTGAGATCGAAGTCCGTGCGGTTGGCGATCCCCTCCAGCTCGCTCCAGCCGATGGGAAATTTGTACTCGATATCGGCGGTGCGCTTGGCGTAGTGGGCGAGCTCGTCCTTCTCGTGCTCGCGGAGTCGAAGGTTCTCGGGCCGCATGCCATAGCGCGTGTACCAAGCGAGACGGTCCTGGATCCATCGATCGTGCATGACCTCGTCCGCGGGGCGGCCGTCGATGGTGTCGTTGGGGTTCACGAAGTATTCGATCTCCATCTGCTCGAACTCACGGGTGCGAAAGATGAAGTTGCCCGGCGTGATCTCGTTGCGGAAGGCCTTGCCGATCTGGGCGA
>CAYQQT010000310.1:0-5160 GCA_964419375.1 uncultured bacterium | reverse complement strand
TCGGAGAGCTTCACGGGCACGCCGAGCGCCTTGATGGCGCCCGCGCCCGGGTGGACGAGGTCCACCACCATGTTGCGCGCGAGCGCGTGCGGGTCGCGCAGCGCCTCCGCGTACGTGTTGATGGGGCCCGAGGGCACGCCCTCTTTCTCGAGCCGCCCCAGCCAGTGGCCGCGGTCCTCCGCGATGGTCGTCTTCTCGATCTCCGGGATGAGCGCGGCGCGGTTGGCGAAGCGCTCGCGGCGGCCGCCGAAGCGCGGGTCGGCGAGCAGATCGGGCCGCTCGAGGGCGCGACAGAACGCCTCGAAGAGCTTGTCGTTGTTCGCGCCCACCGTGAAGTAGCCGTCGCGGGCGCGCAGGGCCTGGTAGGGCGCCGACAGCCGGTGCGCGGAGCCGAGCGGCTTGGGCGCCTGCCCCGTGACCCAGTACTCCGTCGACTCCCACACGGTGAGCGCCATCGCCGCTTCCAGCAGCGAGGTGTCCACGAACTGGCCTTCGCCCGTCTTCTGCCGGTGCTCGAGCGCGCACAGGATGCCGTAGGCGCCGAAGAGTCCCGCCGCGAGATCGCTCAGCGGCACGCCCGCCTTGGCGGGGGGCCCGTCCTCGTCACCGGTGACGCTGATGATGCCGCTCATGCCCTGCGCGATGAGGTCGTAGCCGCCGCGGGATGCATAGGGACCGGTGGCGCCGAAGCCGCTGATGGCGCAGTAGACGAGGCGCGGGTTGAGCGCGCGCAGGTCCTCCCAGGCGACGCCGAGACGCCCGGCGGCGCCGGGCCGGTAGTTCTGCACGAAGACGTCCGAGGTCTTCGCGAGGCGGTGGATGATCTCCACGCCTTCCGGCTTCTTGAGATCCACCGTGATCCCGCGCTTGCTGCGGTTGATGGTCATGAAAGTGGCGCTGTGGCCGTTGCGGCTGGTGGACCCGCGGCGCGTCTCCTCGCCGCCGGGCGGCTCCACCTTGATGACGTCGGCGCCCATGTCGGCCAAGTTCATCGTGCAGAAGGGCGCCGCCATCGCCTGCGTGAGGTCGATCACCCGGATGCCTTCGAGCGGCTTCATCATGCCCCCGTGAAGTTCGGCGCGCGTTTCTCGAAGAAGGCGTGCAGCGCTTCCACGTGGTCGCGCGTGCGCTGCAGCCGCGCCCACTCGCCCCGCTCGTAGGCGACCGCCTCGTCCAGCGGCCGCCGTACGCAATGGCGGAGCGCCACCTTGTTGGCCAGCACCGACAGGGGCGCGCGCGAGGCGATCGTCTCCGCCCACGTGAGCACCTCCGTCATCAGCGCCTCGTCCGGGACTACCGCGGACACGAGGCCGAGCGCGAGCGCTTCGTCGGCGGCGACCGGGCGCCCGGTGAGCAGCAGGTCCTTGGCCACCGCCTCGCCCACCAGCCGCGGCAGCCGCGCCGTGGAGACGGTGAGGCCGATGGTGATGCCGACGCCGGCGAGTTGGGCGGAGGCGGCCGCGATCCGGATGTCGCACGCGAGCGCCAGCTCGAAGCCGCCGCCGTAGGCGTGGCCGTTCACGGCGGCGACGACGCCGCCGGGGTACTCCGCGAGCGCCGAGAAGAGCGCCTCGTCCGCCTCCAGGAACGCTTGCACGGTGGCGGGGGTGAGCGCGCGCTCCTCGTTGAGATCGGCGCCGGCGCAGAAGGCGCGCGTGCCGGCGCCGGTGACGACCACCGCGCGCACGCCGCGCGCTCTGAAGTCGGCGACGGCGTCGAGGAGCCGGGCGCGCACGCGGCTGTTCATGACGTTGAGCGGCGGTTCGTCGATGACGACGGTGCCCACGAGGCCGTCCACGTGCGCGTGCACGGTCATGCGATCACCTTGCTCACGCCGCCGCGGTAATCGCGATGCCACAGGTCCACGTATTCGCGCGCGTTGCGCCGGATATCTTCCCGCTCCGCCTCGCTCATCTGCCGCACGGGCTTGGCGGGCACGCCCATCACCAGCGTCCCCGCCGGCACCACCTTGCCGGGCGGCACCACCGCCCCCGCGCCCACCTGCGCGTCGTCCTCGATGACGGCGCCCGTGAGCACGACGGCGCCGATGCCGATGCGCACGTTGTTGCCGACGGTGCACGCGTGCACCACACACCGGTGACCGATGGTGACACCCTCGCCGATGATGCAGGGAAAGTCCGGCGTGACGTGGAGCACGGAGTTGTCCTGCACGTTGGAGTTGCGGCCCACGCGGATGTAGTTGTCCTGGTCGCCGCGCACGATGGTGAAGGGCCAGATGCTCACGCCTTCCGCGAGCTCGACGTCGCCGATGACGAGGGCGGCGGGATCGACCCATGCGCCCGGGTGAATGCGCGGTACGCGGCCGGGCACGGAGCGGATGGTCATCGGCCCCTCTCCGGCTCGAGCGCGGGCGCGAGCGACGGGTCCAGGGCCGGTTCGAGTGCCGGTTCGAGTGCAATGTTCAGTGCGCGCTTGGCGCGCGCCACCGTCTCCGCGGGGCGGGCGGCGATCAGGCGCGCCCACGCCGCCGCCTCCGCCATCAGCGCGTCGGGCGGGACCACGGCCGAGAGCAGGCCGACGCGCAGCGCCTCCTCGGCCTCCACCGCGCGGCCGGTGAGCAGCATGTCGCGCGCCCGTCCCTCGGCAAAGAGGCGCGCGAGCTGGACGTTGGAGGCCATGAGGCCGACCTTCACGCCGACGGCGCCGAGCTTGGCGCGCGTGGACCCGATGCGGATGTCGCACCACAGCGCGAGCACGAGACCGCCCCCCATGGTCCAGCCGTTGATGGCCGCGATCACGGGATGCTCGAAGTGGCGCAGCGCCCGGTTCACCTCGGCGCCGCGGCGCTGGAAGTCGTCGACGATGTCGGGCGTGAGGCGCTCCTCTTCCTTGAGGTCGGCGCCGCCGCAGAAGGCACGGTCGCCGTGCCCGGTGATCACCACCGCGCGCGCGCCCGCGCGGCGGAACTCGTCGAGGGCGGCGAGGATGCCCCGGCGGTTGACGTCGCTGAGGACGTTCATGGGCGGGTTGTCGATGACGATGGTGCCCACGCTGCCGTCCATCGACCAGCGCGTCTGCGCGTTCTCGCCCATCAGCGTCCCTCGAAGGCAGGGGGGCGCTTGGCGAAGAATGCCTCCACCGCTTCCCTGTGATCGGCGGTGTCGAGCAGGCGCCGGAAGCCCTCGTGCTCGAGCGCCAGCGCCTGCGCGGGCGTGAGATCCCGCCCCCGCTCCACCGCCTCCTTGACGGCGCGGACGGCCAGGGGTGGACGCGACGCGATGAGGGCCACGGTCGCGCGCGCCTCGTCGCGCAGGCGCGCGGCCTCCACGACGCGGGTGACGACGCCCAGGCGCAGCGCTTCCCGCGCGTCGAAGCTGCGGCCGGTGAGGACGATGTCCTTGGCGCGCGCCTCGCCGAGGAGGCGCGCGAGGCGAGTGGTGGCGCCGTCGCTCATGGAGTCGCCCGAGAAGGCGGCGGTGTCCGCCGCCAGCCGCACGTCGCACGCGAGCGCCCGCTCGAGGTCGTCGCCGGAGCACGCACCGCTGAGCGCCGCCACCGTGGCCCCGGACACCTCGGTCGTCTCCAGCATCAGATGACGCCCCGGGCCCGGAGATCCTTCAGCTCCGCGGCGGTGTAGCCGAGGGCGCCGAAGACGGCGTCGTTGTCCTCGCCCAACAATGGCGACGCCTTGCGCATCGTTGCGGGCGTGGCCGACATCTTCACGGGATTGCCCAGCACCTTCACGGGGCCCACCTGTGGATGCTGCAGCGTCTGCACCATGCCGCGCGCCTGCGCATGCTCGTCGGCGAGCGCCTCCGGCACCGTGTAGATGGGGCCCGCGGGTATGCCCGCTTCCTCGCACTTGGCCAGCCAGTGCGCCCGCGGATGGTGGCCAGTCACGCTCTCGACGAGAGGCTCCAGCTCGGCCCGATTTTTCAACCGGTTCGGCACGCTGTCGAAGCGCGGATCCTTGATCAGATGCTCGAGCCCCAGCAGCCTGGCGAAGCGCGGCCACAGGTTGTCGTTGGCGGCGCCTACGGTGAAGTGTCCGTCACCGGCGCGGAAGGCCTGGTAGGGCGCGTTGAGGCGGTGCGCCGTGCCGAGGCCGCGCGGGATCTCGCCCGTGTACCAGTACTGCGTGGCTTCCCACGCCGACAGCGCCAGGCCCGCTTCGAAGAGCGAGGTGTCCACGAGCTGGCCGCGGCCGGTGATGTGCCGCGCGCGCAGGGCGCACAGGATCCCGAAGACGCCGAAGAGGCCGGCGCCGAGATCGGTGATGGGCACGCCCACCTTGACCGGCGCGCCCCCGTCGGAGCCGGTGGCGCTCATGATGCCGCTCATCCCCTGCGCCACGAGGTCGAAGCCGCCGCGGTGCGCGTACGGTCCCGTCTGCCCGAAGCCGGAGATCGAGCAGTAGATCAGGCGCGGGTTGATGGCGGCCAGCGTGTCGTAGTCCACGCCGAGGCGGCGCGCGACGCCGGGACGGTAGTTCTCGACGAGGACGTCCGCGGTGGCGACCAGCCGCTTGAGGAGCGCCACGCCCTCCGGTTGCTTGAGGTCGAGCGTGACGCCGCGCTTGTTACGGTTGACGGCAAGGAATGCCGCCGACACGCCGGGCGCGATGCGCAATTCCATGTGGCGCGTGCTCTCGCCCTCCGGGGGCTCGATCTTGATCACCTCGGCGCCCATGTCGCCGAGCAACATCGTCGAAAAGGGCCCGGCCATCACCTGCGTCTGATCGATCACCCGGAGGCCGGCGAGCGCGGCGTCAGGCATGGCGTGGACTCGGGTCGGCGATCTTCATCGTGTCATCCCGGCCCCAGGAGTCTACGTCAAGGAAGCGAAGATGCAAGTGGCGGCGGGCGGTCGTCGGCATGTCGTTTGCTGGCTTTCATCCGCTCATGGAATGGTTCAGTGCGCCGATGGCCGTCGTGTGCGCCGTCGCGGTGGGCATCGTGCTGCTCATCGTCTGGGGCGTCCGGCGCCTGGAAGCCGACGAGCGGCGTGAGCGCGAAGCCACGCGCCTGCAAGATCGGATCGCCGAGTCCATCAGCCGGGAGCCGCGGCTGCGCACGGCGTCGATGCTGCCCGTGGTCACCGTGCCGCGACGGGGGCCGGTCATCGTGGAGCTCACGGGCGAGGTGGCATCGGCCCGCGCGCGCGACCTCGTGCTCGAGACCGCCCGGCGCGAGGTGGCCC
>CAYQQT010000309.1:0-5175 GCA_964419375.1 uncultured bacterium | reverse complement strand
GGCCGCGCAGACCGGCGAAGCCGGCGCCGGGCGCCTGCGGAGCGCTCTTGGACGGCGGCACCTTGGCGAGCCGGCGCTGTCGCGCCTGCAGATCGCGGATGAAGGCTTCGAGGCGCCTGGTGGCTTCGGTGAGCTCGCCGACCATCCGCTCGTGATACGTGCGCTCGTCACGGACCTTGGCGAGGAGAATTCGACGCTTGGCGGCATCACGGTCAATCTCGGCCTGTTCACGTTGCGCGTCGGAGCGAAGGCTCGCCAACTCGCGCTGCCGGGTCTCTTCCCGGCTTTTGCGGTCTTCGAGCCTGTCCGACGTCCCACGATACTCTTGAATGAGACGGGCGTCCAGCGCCGCCAGGCTCGTGAGGTGCCGCATCGCCGCCGCTCGCGTCATCGGATCCTCGCCGCTCAGCAGCATGGGCAACGCCCCGCCCTGCGCGTGCACCTTGTACATGGCGCGCAGCCGCCGCGCCAGCGCCTCCTGCTGCCCTGACCGCTGCGCCTCCAGCTGCTGGATCTCGTTGCGCAGCGCGGTGGCATCGGCGGTGGCTTTCGTGATGCGGCCGTCGAGCCGGACCACCTGCCGCTGCTTGTCGGCAAGGCGCCGCTCGATCTGCTCGATCTCCGCCAGCACGGAGGTCTCGCGCGCCCGCGCCTCCGCCGCCTTCTGCTGCTCCTCCCGGAGCTGCCGCTCCGCCTGCTGAAGCTTGCGCTGCTCCGCCTGGATGGGATCGTCGCTCTTGCGCGGCGACTGCTGCCCCGACGCCGGCGCCGCGAGCGCGATCATGAGGACGCCGGCGAGCAACCACCGCGCGGGTCCGGCGAGCGTCACGGCTCTCGCCGCCCGCGCGCCAGGAGGCCCCCGAATCCGCCCAGCAGCGTCCCCGCCAGCATGAGGACGATCACGTTGACGGGACGCAGGAAAGACAGCCGCGGCAGCCCGAGGGTGGCGTTGACGAGCGGCTCGAGGCGAGGACCGATGAGCGCGTAGCAGCCGATCAGCAGCCAGATGGCGACCATGGCCCCGAGGAGCCCCTGCATCATGCCCTGCAGCAGCAGGGGCATCCGCACCACGTGCTCGGGCGCGCCCACCAGCCGCATGATCTCCATCTCCTCGCGTCGCGCGTGGAGCACGAGGGTGGTGGCGGTGGTGACGGTGAGGATGGCGGCCACCGCGAGCACGGCGCCGATGCCGAGGCCGAAGAGCGTCAGAAGGCGCTGCCCCTGCGCGAGGCGCTCGATCCAGTCGAGACCGCCGCCCACCTCGTCCGCCTCCGGCAGCATCGCCAGCCGCGCCAGCAGCGCGCGCGCGCCCTCGGGCGTGGCCCCGTCCGCGGCGGGCGTCACCTCCACGGAGGCGGGCAGCGGATTGACGGGCAGCTGGTCGGCCACGCTGGCGTCCTTGCCGAGCACCTCGCGCAGCGTGCCGAGCGCCTCCGCCTTGCCGATGTAGCGCGCCCCCGCCACGCCCGGGAGCGCGGTGACGCGCTCGATGAGGGCGGGACGGTCGGCCATCGGCATCTCGCGCTTGAGGTAGACGACGATGCGCACGCGCTCGCGCCAGCGCGTGACCGCTTCGCCGAAGTTGGACGACAGCAGCCAGAAGCCGCCCACGGCGGCCAGAGAGAGCGTGATGAGGAGGATGGCGCTCACGGCCAAGCGGCCGGCCCGCCGCAGGTCGCGGAGCGCCTCGCCGAGCAGGAAGCCGAACACCTAGCCCTCGTCCTTGACGAGGCGCCCGCCCTCGAGCGTGAGCGTGCGCTGGCGAAGGGTGGCGGCGAGCATCGCCTGGTGGGTGGCGAAGAGCACGGTGGTGCCGCCGTTCCAGATGTCCTTCACGACGTCGAGGACTTCGGCCGCCATCACCTCGTCGAGATTGCCCGTGGGCTCGTCGGCGAGGAGCAGCAGTGGCTTGCGCGCGATGGCGCGCGCGAGGGCCGCCCGCTGCGCCTCGCCCTGCGAGAGCTGCGCCGGGTACGCCTGCGCGCGCGAGGACATGCCCACCGCACGGAGCGCGTCGAACACGCGCGCGGTAATGTCGCGCCGGGGCGTGCCCAGCACGCGCAGCACGAAGGCGACGTTCTCGTAGACCGTGCGTCCGGGCAGGAGCTTGGCGTCCTGGAAGACGATGCCGATGGAGCGCCGCAGCGCGGCGACGTCGGAGCGGCCCAGCGCGGGGACGGCATGGCCGAGGACTTCCACCTCCCCCTCGGAGGGGACGTCGTCACGGTAGAGCAGGCGCAGGAGCGTGGTCTTGCCGGCGCCGCTGGCGCCGGTGAGCGTGACGAACTCACCCTTGGAGACGCGAAACGAGACGTCGGTGAGGGCAGGGACCTTCACCGGACCGACCGCGAACACTTTCCATACCCGGTGAAGCTCAATCATGAGACCACGTCGATTATAGCCGTGGCCCTACAATTTCGAGAGTTTCTCCTGCAAAAGCTGGTTCACGAGGGCGGGGTTCGCCTTGCCCGCGCTCGCCTTCATCACCTGCCCCACGAGCGCCTTGGCGGCGGCGGTCTTGCCCTTCTTGTAGTCCTCGATGGCCTTCGGGTTGGTGGCGATCGCCTGCTCCACGAGGGCATCGAGGGCCGTCACGTCGGCGACCTGCGTGAGGCCTTCGCGCGCGACGATGGTGGCGGCATCGTCACCGGAGCGTGCCATGCGCTCGAAGACGTCCTTGGCGATCTTGCCGCTGATGGCGCCCTCGTCGATGAGCTTGACCAGCCCCGCCAGGCGCGCGGGCGTGACGGGCGCCTTCCGGATGGCGTCCGCATCGTCCCCCGGCAGCGTGCGCAGCAGCTCCGACATGACCCAGTTCGACAGCGCCTTCGGATTGCGATGCACGCGCACGGCCGCCTCGTAGTACTCCCCGAGCGCGCGGCTCTGCGTGAGCACGTCGGCATCGTAGGCCGGCAGCCCGTACTCGGTCACGAAGCGCTCACGGCGGGCACGCGGCAGCTCGGGGAGCGCGGCGCGGATCCCGTCGACGAACGCGGCCTCGAGCCGCAAGGGCACCAGGTCCGGCTCGGGGAAGTAGCGGTAGTCGTGCGCGAACTCCTTGGAGCGCATCGACCGCGTGTAGGCGCCGTCGGCGTCCCACAGCCGTGTCTCCTGCACGATGCGCTCGCCGGCGTCCAGCGCCTGCGCCTGCCGTTGCACCTCGAACTCGAGCGCGCGCTGCACGTTGCGGAACGAGTTCAGGTTCTTGATCTCGACCTTGGTCCCGAGCTCGGTGGCGCCCGCGCGCCGCAGCGACACGTTGGCGTCGCAGCGCAGCGAGCCTTCCTCCATGTTGCCGTCGCACACGCCGAGGTAGACGAGCACGGCGCGAAAGGCCTTGAGATAGGCCGCCGCCTCTTCCGGGGAGCGGATCTCGGGCCGGGACACGGTCTCCATGAGGGGCACGCCGGCGCGGTTGAAGTCCACGAGGCTCGCCTGCGCGCTCGCGAGCGTGCCCTCGTGCACGAGCTTGCCCACGTCCTCTTCGAGGTGGAGACGCTGGATGCCGATGCGCCGCGCGACGCCGCCGGGCACCTCCACCTCCAGCCAGCCGTCTTCCGCCAGCGGCTCCTCGTACTGGCTGATCTGGAAGTTCTTCGGCATGTCCGGGTAGTAGTAGTGCTTGCGCGCGAACCGGCAGCCCGCGTTGATCCGACAGCCGAAGGCGAGCGCGGTGCGGGTGCCGAATTCGATGGCGCGGCGGTTGAGCACGGGCAGCGTGCCCGGCATCCCCTGGCACACGGGGCACGTCTGCGTGTTGGGCACGGCGCCGAAGGTGGTGGCGCAGCCGCAGAACATCTTCGTGCGCGTCAACAGTTGCGCGTGCACCTCGAGGCCGATCACCGTCTCGTAGCCGGCGGCCACCGTCGTCGCCATCACTACGTGGGCCGGCGCGTGTGCCACGCCGTGGCCTGCTCGTACGCGTAGGCGGCGCGCAGCACCGCGGGCTCGTCCAGCGTGCGGCCGATGACCTGCAGGCCGATGGGAAGCCCGGCGCCGTTCAGCCCGCACGGCACCGAGACCGCGGGCAGGCCCGCCATGCTGGCGGGAATGGTGAAGACGTCGTTGAGGTACATCGAGAGCGGGTCTTCCCGCTCGCCGTGCTTGAAGGCGACGGTGGGCGTGGTGGGGGCGACCACGAGATCCACGCGGCCGAACACCGCCTCGAAATCGCGGCGCACGAGCGTGCGCACGCGCTGCGCCTTGCCGTAGTAGGCGTCGTAGTAGCCCGACGACAGCGCGTAGGTGCCGAGCATGATGCGCCGCTTGACCTCGGCGCCGAAGCCCGCCGCGCGCGTGCGGCTCGCCATGTCGATGAGGTCGCGCGCGCCCGGCACGCGCAGGCCGTACTTCACGCCGTCGTAGCGCGCCAGGTTCGACGAGGCCTCCGCGGGCGCGATCACGTAGTACGTCGCCAGCGCGTGCTTCGTGGTCGGCAGCGACACGCGCTCCACGGAGGCGCCGAGGCCGCGCAGCACGTCCACCGCGGCGCGCACCGCGCGCTCGACCTCGGGATCCATGCCCTCGATGAAGTACTCGTCGGGCACGCCGAGGCGCAGGCCCTCGACGCCCGCCGCGAAGCCCGCCACGTAGTCGGGCACCGGCGCGTCGATCGAGGTGGTGTCGAGCGGGTCCTTGCCGGCAATCGTCTGCAGCAGGAGCGCCGCGTCCGTCACGTCGAGGCCGAAGGGCCCCACGTGATCGAGCGAGGAGGCGAAGGCGATGGCGCCGTAGCGGGAGACACGACCGTACGTCGGCTTCACGCCCACGATGCCGCAGAAAGCGGCCGGCTGCCTGATCGAGCCCCCCGTGTCCGTGCCGAGGCTGCCGGCGGCGAGGCCGCCCGCGACGGCGGCCGCAGGGCCGCCGGAGGAGCCACCGGGCACGCGCGAGAGATCCCACGGGTTGCGCGTGGGGTGAAAGCCGGAGTGCTCCGTGGACGAGCCCATCGCGAACTCGTCCATGTTCGCCTTGCCGAGCATCACCGCGCCCGCCGCCGCCAGGCGCTCCACCACGGTGGCGTCGTACGGCGGGACGAAGCGCTCGAGGATGCGCGAGCCGGCCGTGGTCGTCACGCCACGCGTGCAGAACAGGTCCTTGTAGGCGAGGGGCGCGCCGTCGAGCGGCCCCCGCGGCCGGCCCGCGCGATAGCGCGCGTCCGCGTCGGATGCCGCC
>CAYQQT010000308.1:3331-5185 GCA_964419375.1 uncultured bacterium | reverse complement strand
AAGAAGTTCTTCCCGCGCGAGATCGAGGAGATCCTCTACACGCATCCCAAGGTCCTGCACGCCGCCATCGTGGGCGTGCCGGACCCGCGACTCGGCGAGCGCAACTGCCTCTGCCTGATCCCGCGCGCGGGCGCGTCGCTGTCCCTGGAGGAAGTGGTGAAGTTCCTCGGCGACTCCGTGGCAACCTACAAGCTGCCCGAGGAGCTCGAGGTCTTCGAGGAGTTTCCGTTCACGCCGACGGGGAAGATCCAGCGCCACGCGCTCACGCGCCAGGTGCTCGCGCGGCGCGAGGGAGGAACGCGGTGATCTTCGACGTCCACTCCCACTGGGGCACCAAGCGCGGCTATCCCTTTCAGACGCCGGAGGAGCTCGCGCAGCAGGAGAAAGTCTTCAAGTCGACGCCGCGCTACCACACGGAGGAGGAGATGGCCGACCACTTCCGCGCGCACGAGGCGCGCGTGATCCTCGACCTCGGCGTGCGCGAGCCGGCGCCTGCTGTAGAGGTGACCGCGCTGCACGACTACGCGTTTGCGACTCAGCTGCAACATCCCGACGTCATCTTCGGCAACTGGCTCCACGTCGATCCGCGCGCGGGGAAGGACGCCGTCGCGGAGCTGGATCGCTGTCTGCGCGTCGGCAAGGGCTTCGTCGGCCTCGGTGTCCCCGGCGCAGGCTTCAACGTGCCCGCCAACGACCCGAGCTATGCGCCGCTCTACCAACTCTGCATCGACGCGGGCGTGCCGGCGCTGATCATGGTGGGCTACACGGGCCTCGGCGCGGGGCGGCCCGGCGGCGCCGGCGTGCGCCTCGACGCGAGCCACCCGCGCCATCTCGACGACGTGGCGGCGAGCTATCCCGATCTGAAGATCGTCGCGTCGCGCCCGGCGTGGCCGTGGCAGACGGAGATGATCGCGATCCTGCTGCACAAGCCGAACGTCGTGTACGAGGTGCACGGCTGGTCGCCGCGCTACTTCACGCCCGATCTCAAAGCGGAGATCCGCAGCCGCCTGCAGGACCGCGTGATGTTCGGCGCCGACTATCCGCTGATCGGCTACGAGCGTCTCGTCGGCGACTGGCAGAAGGAAGGCTACAGCGAGGAGATCTTGCAGAAGGTCTTCTGGCGGAACGCGCAGGCGTACTTCGCCAGGATGACGCGCTGATGGACCTCGGGCTGAAAGGGCGCGTGGCGATCGTGGGCGGCGCGAGCGCGGGCATCGGCTACGGCATCGCGGAGACGCTCGCCGCCGAGGGTGCGCGCGTGGTGATCAGCGCGCGGCGCGAGCCCGCGCTGTCGCAGACGGCGGCGCGCATCGCCGAGAAGACCGGTGCCGAGGTGCACGCGGTGCCCGCGGACGTGCGCAAGCCAGAAGATGGCGTGCGCGTGGTGGAGGAGACCGTGCGCCGCTTCGGCGCCGTGCACGTCCTCGTGAACAACGACGGCGCCCCGCCCATCGGCGCGCTGTCGGACTTCGACGACGTCGCGTGGGGCAAGGCCGTGGAGCAAAATCTCATGAGCGTGGTGCGCCTGGTCCGGCTCGTCACGCCGCACATGCGCGCGGCGGGCGGCGGCAGCATCCTCAACATCACCGGCCTCTCGGTGGTCCAGCCCATGCGCGGCTTCGGTCTCTCCGTTGCCACGTGGGCCGGAGTGATCGGGTTCGCCAAGACGATGTCGCTCGAGCTGGCGCCCGACCGCATCACCATCAACACGATCTGCCCGGGCTTCATCAACACGACGCGACTCGACAAGGTCTTCCGCCAACAGGCGGAGGCGGAAGGCCGCCCATTCGACGCGTTCATCGCCGACCTTGCGCGCTCGATCCCGCTCGGCCGCCTCGGGACGCCGGACGACAT
>CAYQQT010000308.1:0-3231 GCA_964419375.1 uncultured bacterium | reverse complement strand
GTCATGGACCTGTGAACGTCGACGGGCTTCGGCCGACGCTCGAGCGTGCCGGCGACGGCGCCTTCGTGATCGGCGCCGACGGGCGCATCACCCTGTGGAACCGGGCTGCCGAGCGCATTCTCGGCTACACCGCCCGCGACGTGCTGGGCCGGCCGTGCTGCGACGTCTTCGTCGGCATGGATGGCAGCGGCAACCGGCTCTGTTACCGGGGCTGCCACGTCATGAGCCTCGTCAAGCTCGGCGAGCCCGTGCAGAGCTTCGACATGCGCACCCGGGCCAAGAACGGCCGGGCGGTCTGGCTCAACATCAGCATCCTGTCGGCGGCCGGCAACCCGGACGGCGCCTACACCGTCCATCTCTTTCGCGACGTCACCGCCACCAAGGAGCTGTTGACGCTGGTGCACGAGCGACTGGCGGGACCGCCGGCCGGCAACGCGCCCGGGAGCCGCGGCGCATCGCTCTCGCGCCGCGAGCTCGAGGTGCTGCGGCTCATGGCCGAGGGCGTCAGCACGTCCGTTGCCGCCGAGCGGCTGCACATCAGCCGCGCGACCATCCGTAACCACGTCCAGAACATCCTCGAAAAGCTCGGCGTGCACAGTCGGCTGGAAGCCGTGGCGTTCGCAACGAAGCACCGTCTGTTCTGAGGGCTGCCTGACCGCGCGCCGGCGTGTCCGCCGGCCGCATGAGAGCGGCCGGTCACGCGGCGTGTAGGCCAAGCGCTCTACCAAAATGAGTCGCCTGCCGTATTCCACGCGGCGGCCGACCGGCCTATCGTGGGCGCAGTTCGAACATCCGTTCGGTCGGAGGTTCGGCGTGGTGATCGGGCAGCGGTACACGGGCATCCTCGACGCGGCGTGCGACGTCTTCGCGCGGCGCGGTTATCACGTCGCGACCATCCGGGAGATCGCCCGCGCGGCGCGGCTGTCGCTGGCGGGCCTCTATCACTACGTCGGGGGCAAGGACGAGCTGCTGTTCCTCGTGCTCGATCGCGCGCTCGACACGATGCTGCGCGGGCTGGACCAGGCGCTGGCCCGGGCGCGTACGCCTGAAGCGCGGCTCCTGGCGCTCATCCGCACGCACCTCGAGTTCGGCTTCACGCAGGCGGCGGCGCTGCGGGTCATCAATCGCGACTGGGATCTGCTCGCCGAGCCGCGGCGCTCGGAGATCGCCGCGAAACGGCGTGCGTACATCGAGCGCGGGCTGCGCGTTCTGGCCGAGCTCGACCCCCACGGCCGCTCCGGTGACGAGCTGTACTCCGCCACCAACCTGCTGCTCGGCATGCTGAACGGGATCGCCACCGGGCCGTTCGTGCGCTCGCCCGAGGAGGCGCGGACGCTGGCCGGGCAGGTGGGCGGCCTCTTCCTCTACGGATTCCTCGAACGCTCGACCGAGACCAGCGGCGCCGCCGCGGCCATCGGAGGAACGCATGACGCCTGACGCCGTCGTCGCGCAGTATCGTGAGTTGATCGCGGAGCCGCTCTCCGCCGTCGTGGGTCGGTCGAAGGAGCGGCATCCGGGCAGCCGCGCGATCCGCCGATCGCCGCGCTGCACTACCCGCAGCGCGTCGGCGTCGCGCGCACGCTGTCGCTGGAAGGAGAGCCTCGACCAGGTCGACGCGCTCGGCCTGAAGGCCGAGGCGCGCCGGAAGCTGATCTGCGACAACGCCCGTGAGCTCTTCAGGCTGTAACAGTTACGACAAGGAGGGCCGCTCATGAATCCATGGCTCGTGCTGTTCACGCTCATCCTCCTGGCCGCGCTCTACGTCGTGACACCCGTGGTCGCGGCGGCCTGGTCGCACTATCGCCGTCACCGGCGCCTGCGTTGCCCGGTTGAGGGCGTCGAGGCGCGGGTGCGGATCGATGCCGGCCGCGCGGCGATCGGAGAAGCCATCGGGCGTCCGGCGCTCCAGGTCGAGCGGTGCTCGCTGTGGCCGAAGCAATGGCGCTGTCACGAGGCGTGCCTGGACCTGCCCGCCAGCGAGTGGCGGAGCGGGCGCGCCGGCGCGCCCGCCCCGAGCGGCAGCATCCGCAAGATTCTCGTGCCGCTCGACGACTCTTCCGGAAGCGAATCGGTGCTGTGGACGGTGGGGGAGCTGGCCCGCGCGCAGGGGGCGCGGGTCTGTCTGCTGCGCGTGGCGCCGCCCTCCCCGCCCGTACACGGCAACGACAGGGTCATCGCATTCGCCGACCAGGAGACCGACCGCGTCGAGCGCAGCGAGACCGTCAGCCTCAGGCGCGTCGCGAACAAGCTGCAAGGCGTCGTCGTGGAGACGTCGGTGCGATTCGGCGATCCGGCCGCCGAGATCGTCCACGAGGCCGAGTCGACCGGCGCCGATCTCATTGCGATGGCGACCCATCGGCGTGCCGGCCTCGCCCGGATTGTCAAGGGCAGCGTGGCAGAACGGGTCGAGCGCGCGACGACAGTTCCGGTCATCCTGGTGCCGTACGGTGAGTGACGTGGAGGCGTGGCCATGAGGAATCCGACCGACGTTCTGCGCGACGAGCACCGCGTCATCCTGCAAGCGCTGGACGTCCTCGAGCGTGCGATCGGGCGGCAGTCGCAGGGCGCGCCGATCGCCGACGGCTGGTGGGCGGACGCGGTCGCCTGGCTGCGCGCATTCGCCGACCGGAACCACCACGCCAAGGAGGAACAGTCGCTGTTTCCGGCCATGGTGAAGGCGGGCGTGCCGTCCGAGGGCGGCCCCATTGCCGTCATGCTGGACGAGCACGCGCAGGGCCGCGCGCTCATCGCGGCCATCGCCGACGGGGTGGGGGCGGCGCGAGTGGCCGCCGCGCGCGACTACGTCAACCTGCTCCGCGCGCACATTGACAAGGAGAACGGCGTCCTCTTCCCGCTTGCCGACGCCGTGATCGACGAGGGGCTGATGCAGACCGTCCGCCGGGAGTTCGAGGCCGTGGAGATGGAGATGGGGGCCCGAGCGTCGATCGAGGCGGGCGGCGTCGCTGTCGCTCGGCTCTCCGCCGCGCTCGACGAGCGCTAGTCAGCGCCGGTGCGAGAAAGCTGGACCGCGGCGACCGTCGCCTGGTATGCGCGGGCGAACGCCCGCAGCGATTACGCCGAGCGCGTCCTGGGCACGGCGGCGTCGTGGCTGGGCGGCTGTCGCAGCGCCCTTGACGTCGGGGCCGGCTTCGGCGCGCTGGCGCTGCCGATGGCGCGCGCGCTCGGACGGGTTACGGCACTGGAGCCGTCCCCGGCCATGGCGGCGGCGCT
>CAYQQT010000307.1:0-5206 GCA_964419375.1 uncultured bacterium | reverse complement strand
CGCACGAGCTCTTCGTTGAACCAGCGGATGCGCTGCCGGTCCGCGGTGAGCGTGGCGCGGTAATCGACGATGGGCTGGTCGGTGAAGAAGAGGTCGAACACGGGCGCCTCCCCGCTCACCTGGGCGGCGAGCCCGTGCTTGCGCACCGCCGCCGCCAGCCCGTCCCGCAGCCGCGTACCGGTGCGGAAGAGGCGCTCGTACGTGCCCGGCTTGCGGAGCTCGCCGAGCGTGGCGAGGCCGGCCGCGCACGCGATGGCGTTGCCGTTGAAGGTGCCCGCCTGCCACACGTACTCCGGCGTGCCTTCGAGGGCGGCGTCGAAGTGCCGCATGATCGCCTTCGGGCCCGCCACGCACGCGAGCGGAAATCCGCCCGCCACCACCTTGCCGAAGGCGGCGAGATCCGGCACCACGCCGTAGTACTCCTGCGCGCCGCCGTACGCGAAGCGGAAGCCGGTGACGATCTCGTCGAAGACGAGCGGGATCTCGTAGCGCTGCGTCACCTTCCGCAAGCCCTGCAGGAAGCCGGGGGCGGGGATGATCGTGCGCTGGTAGGGCTCGATGATGACCGCCGCCAGCTGCTCGTGATGGGCGGCGATGAGCGCCTCCGTGGTGGCGAGGTCGTTGTAGGGCGCGATCATCACCTCGTCCGCGATGGCGTGCGGGATGCCGGCGGAGTCCGCCATGGGCGCGGGGAACGCCTTCGGCGAGCGCGGTACCACGCTCATGAGGGCGTAGTCGTGGGCGCCGTGGAAGCCGCCCTCGAACTTCATCACCTTCTCCCGCTTGCGGAAGGCGCGCGCCACGCGCAGGGCGAAGAAGGTGGCCTCGGTGCCGCTGGAGGTGTAGCGGACCTGCTCGGCGCACGGGACCGCGCGCACGATCTCTTCCGCGAGCTGGATGGCGGGCTCGTTGAGGAGCATGTACGAGGTGCCGCGCCCGATCTGCTGCTGCACCGCCTCCACGATGGCGGGGTGCGCGTGCCCGAGCAGCATGGGGCCCGAGCCGAGAAGGTAATCGAGATAGCGGCGGCCGTTGACGTCGAAGAGATAGGCGCCGCGGCCTTCCCTGACCACGAACTCCAGGCCCGGACCGCTGCGATGGCTGCCCAGCACGCCCCCCGGAAGCACGTCGAGGGCGCGACGAAGAAGTTCCTGCTGATCACTCATGGTGGACACCTCGGCGACGTTGCAAAGGTGCGCTATAATACTCCGGAATTACCCCGCCCGCGCGATCACCTTGAGCGCCCGCGTCAAGTGGGGCGCGTCCACCATCTGGCCCTTGAAGCGGAAGGCGTAGGCGCCGCGCCGGCGGTGCTCCTCGAAGGCGGCCACCAGCTCGCGCGCCTCCGCCACCGCATCGGGATCGGGCGTGAAGGCGGCGTTGATGACGGCGATCTGGCTCGGATGGATCGAGATCTTGCCGCTGAAGCCCATCGCGACCCCGTCCTCGCATTCCCGCTTCAGCCCCTCGAGGTCGGCGATGTCCGTGTACACGGTGTCGAGCGCCTCCACCCCCGCCGCGGAGGCGGCCACCGCGCACATGGTCCGGGCGTAGCGCGGGATGTCGAGATACTTGCCGGCGCAGTCGCGCACGCGGGGCAGCCCCATCGCCGCCGACAGGTCCTCGATGCCCCATGACAGGGCCACGATGCGCGGGCTGGCGGTGGCGACGTCACGGATGTTGAGCAAGCCCTCCGGCGTCTCGGTGGCGATGAGCACGAGGCGCGTGCTGCCGGGCACGAGGCGGTGCCGGTACTCCAGGGCGTCCAGGCGCTGCGCAATCTCCCGGATGTCGCCCGCGTGGCGTGGCTTCGGCACCACGTACCCTTCCGGCCGCCCCGCGATCGTCTGCTCGAGGTCGGCCTCGCCGAGGCCGGTGGCGATCGGGTTCATGCGCACCCAGCGCTCGCGCCCGCCGAAATCACGCTTGCTCAGCCAGCCCAGCACGTGCGGCCGCGTGGCCTCCTTGCGGTCGGGCGGCACCGCGTCCTCGAGGTCGAGGATGAGGCCGTCCGCGGGCAGCGTGAGCGCCTTGTCCAGCATCTTGTCGTTGCCGCCGGGCACGAAGTGCAGCGAGCGCCTCAGGCTCACTTCCTATCTCCTCGTTCCTGGTCACTCGGCTCGCGCCGGCGGCCGGCGCTCCCCTCGTCACGCCGTCGCATCATCGCCTGCCGGCGCGCGAGCATGACCACGTCGCCGTGCTGGTTCTTCGCGCGATGCTCGAAGGTGACGATGCCCCACTGCGGACGCGACTTCGATTCGCGCTTGGAGAGGATCTCCGTCTCCGAGTAGATCGTGTCGCCGTGGAACACGGGCTTGGGAAACTCGATCTTGTCGAAGCCGAGATTGCCCACCGTCGTCCCCATCGTCGTCTCACCCACGGACAGACCCACCGCGATCCCCAGCGTGAGCAGGCTGTTGACGAGCGGCTTGCCGAACTCCGCCTTCGACGCCGCGTGGAAGTCGATGTGCAGCGGCTGCGGGTTCATCGTCAGACAGGAGAAGAACACATTGTCCGACTCCGTGATCGTGCGTCCCGGCTGATGCTGAAAGGTCGCGCCGACCTCCAGCTCCTCGAAGTACTTGCCCGCCATCGGTCCCTCCTCAGTGGCCGGATGGTATCTCATCCCGCCTCTTGATTCACAGCACGGGGCGTCTCGCGAGCGCGTTCGGCGGGGACGGGTTGGCTTCGGGGTGCGAGGACCACGTGGATGGTGGACGAATCGGGGCGGGGGTGGCTGGGCTCCATCGACACGCCTTGTGCGGTTCTAGTTGAGTGGGAAACGGGTCCCTGCACCCCGAAGCCAACCCGTCCCCGCCGAACGCGAGTCGGCGAGCTTGTCACTCGGTAAAGGCGAGTCGAGGCTATTCCACGCCGAGGGCGCGGAGGATGTCGCGCTCTAGGTTTAGAAGGAATGGATCTTCTTGTATCCGCGTGCGGGGGGCGTCGATGGGGAAGTCGGCGATGATTTGGGAGGGGCGGGGGCTCAATACCAGGACGCGGTCACCTAAGTAGACGGCTTCGAGGGCGTTGTGGGTTACGAAGACGACGGTGGCTTCGATCTTGTCGCGGAACCTCAGCAGCTCGCGGCGCTGGGTGCGGGCGGTGAGCTCGTCGAGGTGGCTGAAGGGCTCGTCCATCAAGAGCAGCTCGGGCTCGATGGCGAGGGCGCGGGCAATGGCGGCGCGCTGCTGCATGCCACCGGAGAGCGTGAGCGGATACTCGTCGGCGAACTGTTCAAGACCGACGAGGGCAAGGACGTCGCGCACGCGACCCGCGCGCGCCGCCCCCGACACGTGGGCCGCCTCCAGCGCGAAGTCGACGTTCTGTCCCACCGTGCGCCAGTTCAGCAGGCGCGGCTTCTGGAACACGTAGCCGATGCGATGACGCGCGGGATCGAAGGGCCGGCCGTCCGCGAGCATGACGCCGCCGTCCGGCGTCAGCAGGCCGGCGAGCAGGTTGAGGACGGTCGACTTCCCCGCTCCCGAGGGGCCGACGAGGCAGACAAAGCCGCGCGGCTCCACGGCGAAGGTCAGGCCCTCCAGCACGGAGAGGACACGGCCGTCGGCGCGCCGGAACTGCTTGCGCACGTCGCGGACCTCGAGCCGCACTAGAAAGCGACTGCGGGCCGCCAGCGCACGAGGCGGCGCTCGAGCGGCAGCATCACGGCGTACTCGAAGCCGAACATCACGAGGGTGAATCCCACCGTCCACGCGAGCACGTCGTCCATCGAGTAGGCGGAGAAGCTGCGGTTGATCATGTAGCCCACGCCGCTGGAGAGGCCGAACATCTCGGAGAGCACCACCACCTTCCAGCCGAGCGCAAACCCGAGCCGCGCGCCCGCCAGGCAGAAGGGCAGGAGCTGGGGCAGCACCACGTTGCGCAGGAGCGAGCGCCGAGAGGCGCGGAACACCTGCGCCATCTCCACGAGGTCGCGGTCGAGGCTCTTCGTGCCCTGCCACATGTTCAGCGTGAGCATGGGCAGGACGACCACGAAGATCGCGAACACGGGCGCCATCTCGGTGATGCCGAACCACATGACGGCGAGCACGGCCCAGCAGAGCCCCGGGATGGTGAGCCCCACGAGCACGTACGCCTCGAGGACCTTCTCGGCGAGGCGACGCGAGCCCATGAGGATGCCGGCGGCGAGGCTCACCACGAAGGCGGCGAGGAAGCCCACCGCCACCCGCGCGATGGTGGCGCGCAGGTGGACCCAGAAGTCGCCCCGCGCCGCCAGCTCTCCGAGCCGGCGCGCGACGACATGCGGGCCCGGCAGTAGCGTGGGCGGGAAGAAGGCCGCGAGCACCGCCCACACCACGAGGATGCTGGCCACGGACACGAGCCAGACGGCGAAGCGGGTGAATGTCGGATGCCGCGGTCCACCGTCCATCGGCCGTCAGCGCAGGACCGTGAGGAACTCCTGGGAGGGCACCTGCTTGATCTGCGCCAGGCGCGCGGCCTCACGCACGGTGTCCATGGCGCCCGCCACCGCGGCGTCGCTCCACTCCACGGGAAAGATGCGCAGCATCCGTTGTCGGCCGAGATCGATCTGCGCCTTCGTCCGCAGCGCGAGGAACTCCGCCTCCGCTTCGATGAGGTCGGGATTGCGGTTGAGCTGCCGCAGGGCGTCGAGCAGCATGTCGGCGAGGCGCTTGGCCGCGGGCCGGTTCCTCGCGACCCAGTCGCGGTGGGCGCCCGCGCAGATGAACAGCCAGTCGCTGTGGCCCGCCTTCTTCCACTCGTCGTTGAGCCCCATCACGATCCGGAACTTTCCCTCCGTGAGCAGCTTCGTTACGAGCGGCTCGTGGATGGCGAGCGCGTCCACCTGCTTGCGCTGCAGGAAGGTGACGAGCGCGGGCGGGGGCCCCGTCACCGGCTGGAAGTCGCGCTCGAAGTCGAGCCCGCCGCGGGCGGCGATCACCTGCAATCCGCGGTAGGCGCCCGACACCTTGTCGAGGGCGCCGATGCGCTTGCCGCGAAGGTCGGCGAACGTCTGCGCGGGGGAGTCGTTCCACACGAGCACGGAGGTGTGCATGTGCAGGAGCGGAGCGAAGAGCACGATCTCCTGGCCCTTGTCGTACATGTCGGCGGCGGTGAGGACGGGAAAGAGGCCGGCGTCGACCTGCCGGAAGAGCACCGTCTTCTCCGCGGCGGCGGGGTCGAGGATCTTGAGGTCCAGCTTCAGGTCGTACTTCAATTCTAGATT
>CAYQQT010000306.1:0-5215 GCA_964419375.1 uncultured bacterium | reverse complement strand
GATGAGCGAGGCGAGCTCGGTGGCGGCAGTGAAGCAGAGATCGTCGGAAGTCATGGGCGCCTCAGCGGCCGAGGACTTTGCGCGGATCGAGGGCATCGCGCAAGCCGTCGCCGATGTAGTTGATGGCGAGCACCGTCACGAAGATCGCGGTGCCCGGAAAGAGCGCCCAGTGCGGCGCGAAGTCGAGGTTGTCCTTGGCGTCGAACAGGATGCGTCCCCACGTCGGAATGTCGGGCGGGAACCCGAGGCCCAGGAACGACAGCGTCGATTCCGCGATGATGGCCGCTGCCACGTCGAGAGAGCCCGCCACGATGACAGGCCCCATCGCGTTGGGCAGGATGTGGCGGATCACCTCGCGCAGCGGCGTGGCGCCGAGCCCGCGCGCGGCCTCCACGAATTCCTTCTCGCGCAGCGACAGGAACTGCGCGCGCACCAGCCGGGCCACCGGCATCCACCGCAGGCCGCCGATCACCGTCACGATGAGGACGAACACGCCCGCCTCGGGACCGAGCGCCTTTTTCAGCGGATCGCGGAAGAGATAGACGATGAGCAGGAGCAGCGGGAGCTGGGGCAGCGACAGGAAGAGATCGGTGAGGCGCATGAGCGTGTGGTCCACCACGCCGCCCACGTGGCCGGCAGCGGCGCCGACGGCGGTGCCGATGCTGATGGCGATGAGCATGGCGGCCACGCCCACCGCCAGCGAGATGCGGCCGCCGTACAGCATGCGGGCGAGCAGGTCCTGGCCGAGGTCGTCGGTGCCGAGCGGATGCGCACGCGACGGGCCCTGCAGCTTGGTCTTGAAGTCGATCTCGTCGATCGGCACGCGGTACACGAAAGGCCCCGCCATGACCGCCGCCACCATCACGGAGAGCAGGATGGCGCCGAACACCGCGAGGCGGTGACGCCGGAAGCGCCGCGTGGTGTCACGCCACAGCGAATCGCGGGCGGGCGCGGCCACCATGGGAACGGCGATGCTGCCGTCGGCGATACGGCTCATCGGTAGGAGATCCGCGGGTCGAGCCAGCCGTACAGCAGATCCGCGATGAGATTGAAGAGGACCACGAGGCACGAGAACACGAAGGCGATGGCCATGATGACGGGCGTGTCGTTGGCCAGGATGGACGCGATGAGCAGGGAGCCGATGCCCGGCACGCGGAAGATCTGCTCGGTCACGATGGCGCCCGTGAAGATCTGCGGAATCTGCAGCGCCACCAGCGTCACCACCGGGATGAGCGCGTTGCGGATGACGTGCTTGACCACCGTCTTCGCTTCCGACAGTCCCTTCGCGCGCGCGGTGTTGATGTAGTCGAGGCGGATGACGTCGAGCACGGCCGAGCGCGTGAACCGCGTGAGGGAGGCACCCTGGAAGAGGCCCAGCACGGTGATGGGCATGATCGCCTGGCGCGCGTGCTCCCACCACCAGCGCCAGCCGGTGGCGCTGATGTCGGCGCGGTAGATGAAGGGCAGCCAATCCAGCGTGAGACTGAAGAGGAGGATGAAGAGCAGCCCCGTGAAGAACGTCGGCAGCGAAAAGCCGATGAACGCGAGCGTGGTGGCGATCTGATCGAAGATCGAGTACGGCCGCATGGCTGACAGCGTGCCGATGGGCAACGCGATGAGGAGACCGAGCAGCTGCGCGCTGCCGAGGACGAAGAGCGAGGCGGGGAGTCGCTGGAGGATGAGCGTGTCGACGTTGACGCGGCTCACGAAGGAAAAGCCCCAGTCGCCGCGCACCATGGCGGTGAACCAGCGGGCGTAACGGACGGGCAGCGGATCGTCGAGGCCGTACTGCGCGCGCAGGTGCATACGCACTTCCGCCGGAACGTTCGGGTTGGTCGCGAGCTCTTCGAAGGGATCGCCGGGGGCGAGGGCGAGGATGGTGAACAGGACGAGGCTGATCCCGAGAAGGACGGGCAGCGTGATCAGCAGGCGACGGACCAGGTACTTTGACATCGGAAGACCGGGAGCCGGGCCGCTCGGGCCCGGCTCCCGGAACCGTGCTTATCCCTCCCGATACCACATGGCGAGGTTCGCGAGGTCGGAGTCCCAGCCGCTGACGTCCGTGCCCTTGAGCCGGCTCGATACCGCATGCACCTTGTTGCGCCACAGCACGGGGATGACGACCACGTTCTGGATGACCATCTCGTTCATCTTCACGAAGAAGGCCGCGCGCTTGACCGGATCCAGCTCGCTTTCCGCGGAGCGGAAGAGCTTGTCGTACTCGTCGTTGCGCCAGCGCGTGATGTTGCGGCCCTGGTACTTGTTCTCCTTGCTGGAGACCTCCCACGACGTGAACTGCTCCATGAAGGTCTGCGGATCGGTCGCCTGCTGCGTCGTGGTGTACATCTGGATGTCCGTGGAGAAGCGCGGGTAGATGTCCGGGTTCGCCGCGTCCGACGAGAAGTAGACGGAGGCCGTGATCGACTTCAGCTCCATCTCGATCCCGGCCTTGGCGGCGGCCTGCTTCACGATCGCCTGGTTCTTCTGGCGTGGCGAGTTGATCGAGGTCTGATAGACCATCTTCAGCCGCTTGCCGTCCTTCGTGCGGACTCCGTCCGCGCCCCGCTTCCAGCCCGCGACGTCGAGGATCTGGTTGGCCTTGTCGATGTTGAACTCCCACTTCGTGGCTTTCGAGCTGTACTTCGACGGTGCGTTGAGGAAGTTCGCCGTCGTCTGGCCGCCGCGGCCGTAGATCTGCTCCTGCACCGACGCGCGGTCGACGAGGAGATTGAGCGCGTTGCGGACGGCCGCATCCGTGAGGAAGGGGTGCGGCGCCTTCACGCTCGAGCGCTCGCCGTCCACCTCCTTCCACGGGTCTGTCTGGTTGCACTGGATGTGCTCGATGTTGCCCGAGGAGGCGGTCTCCGCCTTGCCCCGGCCGCCCTGCTCCATGCGCTTGAGGATGTCATCCTCCACCTGCATGTTCCATGCGTAGTCATACTCGCCCGTCTGGATGACGGCGCGCGCGGCCGACACCGCGTCACCGCCACCCTTCATCTCCAGCGTGTCGAAGAAGGGCCGGTTGGGCATGTGGTAGTTCGGGTTCAGCTCCGCGCGCACGATGTCGCCCGGCTTGAAGTCGACATAGCGGTAGGGGCCGGTGCCGACGGGCTTGATGTTGTTGGGCGCCTCACGCGACTTGGCGCCTTTGTACGCCTCGAAGAGGTGCTTGGGGATGATCATGCCGCGGTTGCCGCAGAAGGGGTCCGACCAGAACGGCAGCGGCTTCTTGAAGGTGATCTTCACCGTGTGGCTGTCGAGCTTGTCGACCTTGTCGATGTCCCGGTAGGAGCCGATCGTCGTCGCGGAGGAGGCGGTGTCGGCCGAATACTCCCAGTTGAAGACCACGTCGTCCGCGGTGAAGGGCTTGCCGTCGTGCCAGCTCACGCCGCGCTTGAGCTTCCACGTCACCGAGCGGCCGTCACGCGCGACGGCACCGTTCTGCAGCGAGGGAATCTCGGCGGCGAGGATCGGGATGAGGTTGCCGTCCGGATCGAAGGCGGCCAGCGGCTCGTAGAAGACGCGCGAGCCGTCCTGGTCCTTGGTGCCGACGGCGAAGTGCGGGTTCAGCAGCGTGGGCGACTGCCACCACAGCACCTTCAGCGCGCCGCCGCCGCCGCGCTTGGTGGGCGCGAACGCGGGGCGGGTCTGTGCGTGGGCGACGCCGGAGGCGGCGAGGATCTGCGCCGCCATCGGCGCCGTCAGGCCGAAGCCGAGCATCGTGTGCATGAAGGCGCGGCGGGAAACCCGGCCCCTTTTGACGTCGTCAACCATCTCGCGAATCTCGTGCTCGTCCATGGACTCCTCCTTGGATAGCGTTACGCTGTGCCGATCAGAGGGCGGCGGCGACGGCGTCGCCGTCCTGCCGGGTGGTGGCGGTGCCGCCGATGGCCGCGATGCGGTAGCTGCTCACGCGGCGTCCAGCATCCGCACCGCGACGTCGAGCGCCTCGATCATGCTCTCGGGATTCGCGATGCCCTTCCAGGCGCGGTCGAAGGCGGTGCCGTGATCGACGGAGACACGCAGGAAGGGCAGGCCCACCGTCACGTTCACGCCCGAGAGTCCCGTCCACCGCTTGGTCTGCTCGTCGTACGTGAAGCCGAGCGTCTTGACGGGGATGTGTCCCTGGTCGTGATACATGGCGACGACAATATCAAATTCGCCCCCGCGCGCGCGGGAGAACAGGGTGTCCGCGGGCAGCGGACCGAACACGGCTGTGCCCTCGGCGCGCGCGGCCTCGATGGCGGGAATGATGTGCGTCTTCTCCTCGTCGCCGAAGAGGCCGTCCTCGCCCGCGTGCGGGTTCAGCCCCGCCACCGCGATGCGCGCCTGCGGCTTGCCGAGGCCGTCCATCGTCGCCCGCGCGAGGCGAATCACCGTCAGCACGCGCTCGCGCGTGACGAGGTCGGGCACGCGCCGCAGCGACACGTGCGTGGTGACGTGGATGACCTTCAGCTCGTGGCCCATCAGCAGCATGGCGAAGTCGCGCGTGTCGGACAGGCGCGCCAGGATCTCGGTATGGCCGGAGTGCTGCATGCCCGCCGCCGCCAGCGCCTCCTTGTTGATGGGCGCAGTGACGATGCCGTCGATCTCGCGCGTGCCCGCGAGGCTGACCGCGCGCTCGATGTATTCGTACGCGGCCCGCCCCGCCGCTGCGCTCACTTCGCAGCGCGGCAGCGTCGCCATGTCGACGTTGGCGAGATCCAGCACCTCGAGGCTGCCCGTGTCCCAGCCGCACTCCGCCACGCGGCGCACCGCTCGCAGGGTGAGGGGCGAGCCCACGAGTGCCAGCGCTTCGCGCATCGCCTCTGCTGCGCCGATGACGACGGGCCGGCACGCCCCGCGCACCTCGGGCACCGAGGCCGCGCGCGCGATGATCTCCGGCCCCACACCGGCGGGGTCGCCCATCGTGATGCCAAGTACCGGGTTCTTCATGCGCTGCTCCTCAAGGTATGCGCGCCGTGCGCGTGGGCCAGGGTCACGAACATATCGGGCAGGCCGAAGCCTCCTGCCTTGGTCACGAGTGGCAGCGTGCGGTCACCGAAACGGAGATGGCCGAAGGCGAGCCCGGGGCAGGGCGTGCCCACGAGATCGATGCGCTCGGCGCCGAGCGCGTGGTAGAGCGCGACGGCCGTCTCGCCGCCGGTCACGACGACGACGTCGTAGCCGCCGCTGGCGAGCGCCGCGCGCGCCTGGGCGGCGAGGCAGGCGACGG
>CAYQQT010000305.1:0-5231 GCA_964419375.1 uncultured bacterium | reverse complement strand
CGTCGCGGGTGTTGAACTTCTTCAGCTCGTCGCCCGACTCCGAGTAGTACATGCCGGCGTCGGTGAGGACGCCGTCCACGTCCATGATGAGCACGCGCACGCGACGCAGCAAACGGACAGACGGCCTCATGGCGTGGGAGCGCGGGCGATCACGAAGGGCAGCGCCATGAGGCCGGCGGCGACGAGCAGAACCTCGGTGTCACCGAAGTTGTGCTCGAAGAGGCCGCCCACGAGGAAGCCGGCGATGGCGATGATGCAGCCCAGGACGAGCGCGCGGTCGGCGCCCGCCGGCAGCGCGGCCGCGATGCGCGCCGCGCGCACGAAGAACACCGCCCAGATCGCCAGCCACAGCGCGAGGCCGGGCAGGCCGCGCTCCACCGTCACCTGCAGCGGCGAGTTGTGCAGGTGGCTCGTGGATCGGCGCACCGCGTCCGGCGGCGCGTACAGCGGGTACGCGTGCTTGACCTGTCCGGGGCCGATGCCGGTGAGCGGATGCTCGCGCAGCAGGCGCATCCCGGCATCGAACATGGCGAGGCGCTCGCGCGTGGTGGGATCGCTCACGTCTCCGATGGAGCGGGCGCGCGGCATCACGCCCGGCAGCGCGAGCGCGAAGAGGACGGCCGCCACCGCGGCGCCGCCCAGCACGAGGGCGTGGCGCCGGCGCATGAGAATGCCGGCCCCCACCGCCACCGCGAAGGCGATCCACGCGCCGCGCACGAAGGTGAGGCCGAGGGCGGCCACGCCCGCCAGCCACCCCGGCACCGCCCACCACGCGCGCCGGCCGAAGCCGGTCAGCCGCGGCAGCGTCATGGCCAGCACCATGGTGAGCACGCCCGCCAGCGTCATGTAGATGCTGTAGAAGCCGTGCGCGCGCGCGCACTTGCGGAACAAGCGGGAGAGCGGTCCCCATTCTGCCGTGCCCCCGGGCGGGCAGGCCGTCACCTGCACGATGGCGAAGAGCGCCACCACGGTGGCGGCGACGAAGAGCCCGGTGGCGAAGCGTCGCGCCGCGCGCGCGTCGGGCAGCGCGGCGAGCAGGACGTACATGGCGCCGAACCACACGACGCTCTTCACGCTGCGCAGGCTCTCGAGCGGGCGCTCCGCCGCGAGCGCGGCCACCACGGACCAGGCCGAGTAGGCCGCGATCACGCCGAGCAGCGGCCACCGCAGGGGCGGGCCACCCTCCGCGCGGCGGCGCCACAGCACTTCCGCCGCGAGCACGCCGAGGGCGATCTCCGCCAGCGAGATCGACGCGGTAAGGCCGATGACGAGCGCCACCAGCAGCCAGGGGCGGAGCGACGAGGCGCGGCCCCCGCCCACGACGGGCGGCCCGGGGCGCGCGGCGAGGTCGGTGCTCAATACGCGTTACGGTTGCGGAAGCCCAGCCACACGGTGCGCAGCAGGATGGCGAGATCGAAGCCGAGCGACCACCGCTCGATGTAGTAGAGGTCGTACTCGATGCGCTTCTCGAGCGAGGTGTTGCCGCGCCAGCCGTTGATCTGGGCCCACCCCGTGATGCCGGCCTTCACCTTGTGCCGCAGCATGTAGCGGGGCACGCGCCGGCGGAACTCCTCCACGAAGCTCGGGCGCTCGGGGCGCGGGCCCACGAGGCTCATGTCACCGCGCAGGACGTTGACGAGCTGGGGCAGCTCGTCGAGGCTCGTGCGGCGCAGGAAGGCGCCGAGCGTGGTGCGGCGCGGATCGTCGGGCGTCGTCCACCGCGGCCCCGTGTCCTTCTCGGCGTCGACGCCCATCGTGCGGAACTTCAGCATCTGGAAGCGGCGGCCGTCGAGGCCCATGCGCTCCTGCCGGTAGAGGACGGGGCCGGAAGAGCTGAGGCGCACCGCGGCCGCGATGACGAGCATCACCGGCAGCGCGCCCGCGAGGGCCACCGCGCCCCCGATGAGGTCGACGCCGCGCTTGAGCACGCGGTTCCAGCCGTAGAGCGGCGATTCCCGCAGGTGGATGATGGGCAGCGTCTCGAACTCCTCGATCCCACCCCGCAGCGACGCGAGACCGAAGACGTCCGGCACGAAGTGGATGGCGATGGGATCGTCGCCGATGGCGTTGAGCACTGCGGTCACGCGCGGGTAGTCGGCGTGCGGCAGCGCGATGATGACGATGTCCACCGGCCGCCGGTCGAGGACCTCGCGGATGTCCTCGGGCGCGCCCAGCCAGCGTACGTTGTACCCTTCCACCTCCCGCTTGTCGCTGCAGATGCCCAGGACCTGGATGCCGACGTCCGGGCGCCGGCGCAGCACGCGCAGCAGCTCGGCCACGGGCTCACCGCTGCCCACCACCACCGCGTAGCGCTGGTTGTAGCCGCGGCGGCGCGCCACGCGCAGCGCCTCGCGGAAGACCGCGCGCGAGAAGCTGACGCTCACGATGGACGCCGCCCAGAAGATGGCGATCACGGCGCGCGAGTACTCGTAGGAGCGGAAGAGGAACGTCATGGCGGCGATGAGCACGAGCACGCCGAGGGTGGAGGCCTTGGCGACGTCGAACCATTCGGACAGGCGCGAGCCGAGGCGGGAGGGACGGTAGAGGTCGAAGGCCTTGAAGGCCACCCCCCACACGACGAGGATGGGCAGCAGCTGCAGGGCGTAGTCGCCGAAGGGCGGCACGTCGCCGCCGCCGAACCAGTAAAAGCGCGCCATGTAGGCGCCGATCCAGCAGGCGGCGATGATGCTGAGGTCGGCCCCGAGCGTGAGCTGCTCGAAGAGGCGCGAGTTCGCCTTCAGCATGCGCGCCTCGCCGAGAACTCGCCCCAGCGCGCGGCCAGGTACTCCGACAGGCGGTCCTTGAAGCGCGCGCGGTCGAACACCTCCGCGCGTGCGCGAAGCGCCTTGGGATCGAAGCGCGCTTCCGCCGCCTCGAACGTCCGCATGGCCGCCACCACTCCCTCCACCGTCTGCTCGCTGAAGAAGACGGCCGTGGGCGGAGCGGCGGGATCGTCGAGCCCGATCATCGTCTCCAGCGCGCCCCCCCGCCCGAGCGCGATCGTCGGCCGCCCCGCCGCTGCCGCCTCCAGCGGCACGATACCGTAGTCCTCCACGGCGGGAAAGAGCACGGCGCGGCAGCGCGCGAACAGCGCGGCCACCTCACGGTCGGAGCGCCAGCCCAGGAACTCCACGGTGGGCCCCGCGAGCGCGCGCAGGCGGCGCTCCTCGGGGCCGGCGCCCACGACGAGCAACCGGCGCTGCAGGCGGCCGGCGGCCGCCACCGCGAGATCCACGCGCTTGTACGGCACGAGGGCGGAGACGATCAGGTAGAACTCGCCCGCGCCGCCGGCGGTCACCTGGAACCGCTCCGTCGACACCGGCGGGTGGATGACGTCGGCGCTGCGGCCGTAGACGCGGCGGATGCGGTCGGCGATGTGATGGGAGATGGCCACGAAGTGGTCCACGCCCTCCGTGCGCCGGTCGAAGCGCCGCAGCGCGGCCGCCACCGGAGGCATGAGGGCGCGCGTGAGCCGCCCCGCCCGAGCGCCGAAGTAGTCGTCGTACAGGTCCCACACGTAGCGCATGGGGGTGAAGCAGTACGACAGGTGCAGGCTGCCGGGCGCCACGCGCACCGACTTGGCCACGCAATGGCTCAGCGACAGGACCAGGTCGTAGCCGCGCACGTCGAGACCGCGCACGGCAGCCGGGAAGAGCGGAAGGTAACGGCGATAGGCGGTGCGGGCGGAGGGCAGCGCCTGGATGAACGAGGTCACGATGCGGCGCCGCTCGATCGTCGGCGACACGGTGCCCGGCACGTGGAGCAGCGTGAAGAGCGGCGCCTTCGGGAAGAGCTCACAGAAGACTTCCAGGCACCGCTCCCCGCCGCGCATGCCGGTGAGCCAGTCGTGAACGAGGGCGACTCGCGGCGCGCCCGGCCCCTGCAGCGATCCGCCGTTTACTGCTTGTCGGATCGAGCGGGCTCTGACCAACACCCGTGGCTGACAGGAGCGACGAAGCCCGCGATTCCAGTAACGAAAACCAACATGGCGGGTATGTTACTACACTCCGAGCGCCTCTCTGTAGACCGCATCCATGGCGCTCACCATGTCGCTTGCGTCGAACTCGCTGCGCGCGCGCGTGCGGTTCTGCGCCCCCCACGCCCGCATGGCGGTGGGATCGTTCAACAGCCCCTCGAGGCCGGCGGCGAACGCTTCCGCCGTTCCCTCCACCAGGCCCTCGCACGCATCGCCGAGCACCTCGCGGTGGGCGGCGATGTCGCTGGCGACCACGGGCACGCCGAGAGCCATCGCTTCGAGGACCGCGAGCGGCATGCCCTCCTTGCGCGAGGGCGCCGCATAGACGTCGAAGGCGCGGAAGAGGCGCGCGGCGCCCGGAATCTCGCCCGCGAACTTCACGGAACCGCCGAGGCCGAGCGATGACGCCAGCGCGCGCAGCCGCCGCTCTTCGGCGCCGGCACCGACGATGGCCACCACGAGCCCCGGCCGGCGGACGGCCGCCGCCGCCTTCAGGAGCACGTCGAGGCGCTTGACCTCGTCCAGGCGCGCCGCGCACCCGACGACGGGGACGCCGGGCTCGAGCGCGAGCGCGGCGCGCGCGTCCCAGCGGTCGAGCGCCGCCGCGTTCAGAGCGGCCACGTCGACGCCGTTGAGGACGACACGGCTGATCTCGCGCGGGAAGAGATCCAGCGCGAGCGCCTCGCGCTCCTGCGCGCGCGACACGCTCACCACCAGCCGCGTCCACCGCGCCAGCCGGCGCTCGAGGGCCAGGTACGTGTGGCGCAGCGGGCGCGGGTAGCGCTCGAAGTGCAGCCCGTGGAAGGTATGCACGGCGGGCACGCCGAGCATGCGCGCGGCGAGGCGGCCGTGCAGCCCGGCGCCTTTGCCGTGCGAGTGCACGAGCCGGATGCCGCGGCCGTGCACGAGGCGCATGAGGTTCAGCAGCGCGTCGGGGCGCAGCCGGTTCGTGGCCAGCTCGACGATCTCGATGCCCGCCGCCGCGAAGCGCTCGAAGAGCGTGCCGTCGCGCGGCCCCGCCACCACCGGCGCCCACCCGCGCGTGCGCAGCCCGTTCGCCAGCGTCAGCACGTGCTGGGGGCCGCCGCCCGCCTGCGTGGACACGAGGACCTCGAGGACGGGAATGGGCGCGGGATCGGCCATCTCAGCCCTGGTTACGACGGACCGCGCGCCGCACCGGCAGCGGCAGCGCCAGCGCGAGCGCGGGCCGCGCGGCGAAGACGGCGCACCACCACGGGTACGTGCCCGCGCGCAC
>CAYQQT010000304.1:0-5240 GCA_964419375.1 uncultured bacterium | reverse complement strand
GGCCGGCGCCGCGCGTGAGCGCGGGCGCGCTGCAGGCGTCGGTGCGCGCCCTCAGCGCGCCCCTCGCGCGTCCCGCCACCGGTGAGATCTACGACGTGCAGCGCGAGCTGCGCGAGATGATGTGGGACGACGCGGGCCTCGTGCGCGACGAGCACGGGCTGCGCGCGGCGCTCTCCGCGCTCGACCGCTTCGCGGAGCGCACGGAGCGCATCGGCGTGCCGCCCGCGTTGCCGTTGAACACGCCGTGGCAGGACTGGATGAACGTGCGCAACCAGCTCACCGCGGCGCGCCTCATCGTGGCCGGAGCGCGCGAGCGCACCGAGAGCCGGGGCGCGCACTTCCGTCGCGATTTTCCGGCCCCCGACGCCGGCCCGCTCTTCAGCGTTCACGTGCAGCGCCGGGACGAGTCCACCGCGGTGTGGCGGCAGCCGGTGGCGCTCACGCGCGCCACGCCGCCTGCGGGTGCCCCCGTGCCCGCCACCGTGGAGATCGGTGACTGACGTGGAAGCCTCCCGGCGCCAGTCAATGGTCGTGGGGGGAGTGCTCGTCCTGCTGGCGGCGGTGTCACTGGTGGAGGCGCGCCGCCTCTACCGCCTGCGGACGAGCTTCGTGGCGGGCGCCGTGGTCGGCGACGACACCTTCCCGATGATCGTGGGCGTCGCGCTCGCCGTGCTCGGCGCCTACATGCTCGCGTGGGCGCGCCTGCCCGCGCTCGCCGTGGCGCTGCCGCGGGGGCCTGTCCGCGCGCGGATGCTGGCGGGCGCAGGCCTGCTCGTGGCGTACGCGGTGCTGGTGCCCACGCTCGGCTACACGGCGGCCAGCGCGCTCGTGTCCGTGGCCCTCTTCGGGGCGATGGGCGGCTATCGCTGGCCCGTGGCGCTCGTGCTCGGCGCCGTCACCACGGGCGCCCTCTACCTGCTCTTCCGCGTCTGGCTGCTCCAGCCGCTGCCGAGCGGTCTGCTGGGCGCGTGAGCGATGGACGTCCTCGCGCATCTCGGCCACGGCTTCGCCGCCGCGCTGACGCCCACGAACCTCGCCATGGCGTTCGTGGGCTCGCTGCTCGGCACGCTCGTGGGCGTCCTTCCCGGCCTCGGCCCCACGGCCGCCATCGCCATCCTGTTTCCGTTCACCACCATCCTGACGCCGGTGCCCGCGATCATCATGCTCGCCGGCATCTACTACGGCGCCATGTACGGCGGCTCCACCACCGCCATCCTACTCAACATCCCGGGCGAGGTGGCCTCGGTGCCCACCTGCCTCGACGGCTACCCGATGGCGCAGCAGGGACGCGGCGGTGTCGCGCTCGGCATCTCCGCCATCGGCTCCTTCGTGGCGGGCACCGTCGGCGTCATCGCGCTCACCTTCTTCGCGCCGCTGCTCGCCGACCAGGCGTTGCGCTTCGGGCCTCCCGAGTACTTCGGGCTCATGGTGCTGGCGTTCACCGTGGTCGTCTCGCTCTCGGGCGCCTCGCTCACCAAGGGCATGACGATGGCCATGCTCGGCTACCTGATCTCGCTGGTGGGGATGGGCCCGTCCACGGCCGAGCCGCGCTTCACGTTCGGCTACGCCCGCCTCATGGGCGGCGTCGATCTCATCGCCCTCGTGGTGGGGCTGTTCGCCATCTCAGAGGTCTTCCTCGGACTCGAGGAGGCGCGCGTCGCCATCGCCACCAAAATCAGCAACGTCTTTCCCCGGTGGGCCGACCTGCGGCAGGCGTGGCCCGCCATCATGCGGGGAACGGGAATCGGCTTTTTCCTCGGCCTGTTGCCGGGCTGCTCGCCGGGCGTCACGGTGTTCCTCGCCTACGACGTGGAGAAGAAGCTTGCGCGCCATCCGGAGCGGTTCGGCAAGGGCGCCATCGAAGGCGTCGCGTCGCCGGAGTCGGCCAACAACGCTACGAGCTCCGCGGGCTTCATCCCGCTTCTCGCCCTCGGCATTCCCGCCTCCGCGCCGCTGGCCATCCTGCTCGGCGGGCTCATGGTCTACGGCCTGCAGCCGGGACCGCTGCTCTTCTCGAAGAATCCGGAATTCGTGTGGACCGTGATCGCCAGCCTCTACGTCGGCAACGTCATCCTGCTCGTCCTCAACCTGCCGCTCGTGGGCATGTGGGTGCGGCTGACCCGCGTCCCCTTCGGCATCCTCGGGCCCGTGATCTTGCTGATGTCGTTCGTGGGCGCCTACTCCGTGCGCAACAGCATGTTCGACGTGGCGGTGAGCCTGGTCTTCGGGCTCGTCGGCTACCTCCTGCGCAAGCTCCAGTGGCCGCTGGCCCCGCTGCTCCTGGCCTACATCCTGGGGCCGCTGCTGGAGACGAACTTACTGGAGTCGCTGTCGATGAGCGGCGGAAGCCCGCTCATCTTCTTTCAGCGGTGGCTCTCGTTCTCACTCATCGTGGCCGCCGCCGTCCTGCTCACGACGTCGCTCGTCCTCGTGCGCTACGCCAACCAGCGGCTGCGGGAGACCGCCGCCGCCGAGATGTCCCTCTGACGAACCATCCCCACGCGACAAGGAGAACACCATGATCGTGTCACGCCTGGCCACCGCCCTGCTGGCGGCGCTCGCCCTCGTCACTCCCGCGCCCGCCTTCGCGCAGGCGGGCGCGTACCCGACCAAGCCCGTCGAGCTCGTGGTGCCGTTCACCGCGGGCGGCGGCACGGACCTCATCTCGCGGCTCGTCGCGGACTACATCGGCAAGAAGTGGGGCCAGCCTATTCTCGTCGTCAACAAGCCGGGCGGCGGCGGCGCCACCGGCGCGCGCGCGGCCCTGAAGGACTCGCGTGCCGACGGCTACACGGCGCTCATGGACATCCACACGACGTCGTCCATGCTTATCGGCGCCTCGCAGAACCCGCCGCTCACGCTCGACGACCGCAAGTACGCCGCGCGGCTCGTGCGCGATCCGATGGTGTTCGCCGTGAAGGCCGATGCGCCGTGGAAGAGCTTCAAGGAGTTCTCGGAGTGGGTGAAGGCCAATCCGGATCAGCTCGTGTGGTCCAGCGTGGGACCCGCGGGACCGTCGCGCTACACCGCCTACGACTGGTTCACGCAGATCGGCGTGGACCCCGTGAAGACGAAGATGGTCATCACCCCCGGCGCCAGCGACTCGATGACGAAGCTCGCCGGCGGCCACGTGGTGCTCGCCATCCACTCCGTCGCCGAGGCCACCGCCATGCTGCAGGCGGGCAAGATCCGCCTCCTCGCCGTCCTCTCACCCACGCGGCTCAAAGCGCTGCCCGATGTGCCGACGGCGGAGGAGCAGGGAGTCATGAAGGGCGTGCGCGTGCAGTGGTGGGCCGCGCTCGCCTTTCCCGCGGGGGCGCCTGACCCCATCGTCAAGAAATGGGAAGGGGCGCTGGCGGAGATGGCCAAGGATCCGGCGTTCCTTGCCGGCGCCGAGCGCATCAACATGAACATCGACTTTCTTGACGCTGCGGCCACTCGGGCGTTCGTCGAGAAAGAGATCGTTGGGTATACGGACATGGCGAGCAAGATCGGCATTCGGCGGTAGCGGTTGTCGCCGGGAGCACGACGGCGGCCCGGCTTCGGGGTGCGGGGGACCACGTGGATGGTGGCCGATTCGGGCCGCGGGTGGCTGGGCTCCATCGACGCGCCGATGTGCGGTCCGAGTGAGTGGGAAACGGGTCCCCGCACTCCGAAGCCGGGCCGCCGTCGTGCTCCCGGCGGCGTTTGCGGCCATTCTTTGCCGCGTCGTAACCAATGACGGTACCGAGACGACGCCCATGACCGCGCGCTTGAGGGGCAGGGCGTGATCGTCAGGGGCAGGGAACGGGGCTTGGGCGCGTGACGCTGCTGGCTTCGGGGTGCGGGGACCACGTGGATGGTGGCCGATTCGGACCGGGGGCGGCTGGGCTCCATCTCTCAGCCACGTGCGGTCCGAGTGAGTGGGCAACGGGTCCCCGCACCCCGATGCCGGGCCCCGTGTTGCTCCCGGCGGTGTTTGCGGCCATTCTGTGCCGCGTCATAACCACTGAAGGTACATAGGAGACGTCCATGACACGCGCGCTTGAGGGGCAGGTTGTGATTGTGACGGGTGGGGGGACGGGGATTGGGCGCGTGACGGCGTTGTTGATGGCGGCGGAGGGGGCGCATGTCGTGATTGCGGGGCGGCGGCGCGGGCCGCTCGACGCTGTGGTGGCGGAGATCGAGGAGGCCAAGGGCCGGGTCACCGCGCATTCGGCGGACCTCGAGCGGCCGGAGGAAGCCGTGAAGCTGGCGGAGGCCGTCATCGCGGCCCACGGGCGCGTTGACGTGCTGGTGAACAATGCGGGGCATTCGAGCAAGGTGCGGCACATTCGGTGGGTGAAGCGGGAGGATTGGGAGAGTGTGTTCGCCGTGAACGTCACCGCGGTGTATGCGCTCACGCAGGCGGTGCTGCCGTCGATGATCGAGCGCGGCGGCGGCACCATCATCACTGTCTCGTCGGTGGCGGCGATCAGTCCGGGGCTCATGGGTGGCGCGCCCTACGGCGCGGCCAAGGCGGCCGTGCGCAATCTCATGGGCAACATCCACGTCACGTGCAGGGACAAGGGCATCCGGGCCACCACCATCATGCCCGCGGAGGTGGACACGCCCATTCTCGACAACCGGCCACTGCCCCCCGATGCCAAGGCGAGGGCGACGATGATGCAGGCGGACGACGTGGCGCGCACCATCCTGTTCTGCGCCACGCTGCCCGCGCGCACGGTGATCCACGAGATCGTGATGTACCCCACCATCCAGCGCGACGTGAGCGCCGACATCGCGACGGCGGCGCAGATGGGCGCGCCGCCCGGCGCGCGGTGAGCGCCAAGGTCCTGCGCCGCCAGTGGACGACGGCCGAGGGCTGGCGCGGCACGGGGCCGGGCATGTGGGCCTGGCTCCTGCAGCGGGCGGCCGCGGTGGGGCTGCTCGTCGTGATCGCGGCCCACCTTTATAATCCGTTTCGCCGCGGCGTCCAGGCCGCCCTGCTCGCCCTCGTGCTGCTGCACGCGCTGCTCGGCGTGCGCGCGCTCCTGCTCGACTTCGGTCTGCCGCTCCGCTGGCACCGCGCCCTCTTCGCGGGCGCGCTCGCGCTCGCGGCGCTGATCTTCGTCATCGTGTGGACATGGCGCTGGTATTGAATCTCACTCCCCATACATACCGGCGGCTGACCGGCACCGAGCAGGTTCCCGCGACCCACCGAGTGGCTGCCTCCCACGGCATACACGCCGGGATAGGCTGCAGGACGTCGCAGCGTATCC
>CAYQQT010000303.1:0-5251 GCA_964419375.1 uncultured bacterium | reverse complement strand
AGCGGGTTGGCTGCCTCATCGGGGTTGTAGGTCCCGAAGTTGCACAGGAAGCGCTCGTGGTCGTGGTTCTCGATGTACTGCAGCGCCGACTTCGGAATCGCGTCGCCGTTTGTCATCTCCTGCTCCGGGTACCCGAAAAGGCCGAGCGATAGCCCGAGGTCGGCCAGCCGCCCGCGGTCTCCCCGCGCAGCCGCGCCGGTGCCGCGCTCACCGCCAAGCGTGTCGCCGCGGAGGACAACGTGCGCTTCGTCTCCCCTCAGGATCTCCAGCGGCTGCGGGCGGCCGTCGCGGACAACAATCTCTACGTGCTCGACGTGCGCACGCGCGAGGAGTACGCGGCCGCGCACGTAGCAGGCGCGGTGTGGGCGCCCGGCGGTCAGGCGGTGCAGGCCACCGATGAGTACATCGCGGTGCGGGCGGCTCCCGTGGTGCTCGTGTGCGACGGCCTCGCGCGCTCGGTGATGACGGCGGCGTGGTTGCAGCGCATGGGCCTGCCCGACGTCGCCGTGCTCGCCGGTGGCCTGCCCGCCTGGCAGCAGGCAGGCGGCGCCGTGGAAGCAGGCCATCCGGTGCGGCCGCCGTTCGGCTACGACGCCGCGCGGGCCAGCGTCACCGCGGTGCCGCCCGGCGACACCGGCACCGCCGTCGTGCTCGACGTGGATCAGAGCGACGTCTATGCGCGCGGCCACGTTCCCGGCGCCGTGTGGATGTGCCGCAGCCGCCTCGAGCGCCTCGTGGCCGCGGTTGTTCGCGACAAAGAGACGCCCCTCCTCGTGACGTGCGCCGACGGCACCGCCTCCATGCTGGCCGCCGCCACGCTGGCGGCGCTCGGCTACACGGCCGTGCGTGTCCTCGAGGGGGGCACGCGCGCGTGGGAGGCTGCCGGCCGCCCGCTGGAGCGCGGCGCCACCCGCCTCGCCGCCGAGGCGGACGATGTCGTGCTCAAGCCCTATGAGCGCGGCCGTGCCGCGATGGAAGCCTACCTGCGCTGGGAGGAGGCCCTCGACGACGAAGGCCTCAGCCCACACCGCCTGCTCCCCGAGCGGTATTCGGGGAGTATCATCCCTCCATGAACGACTCCATCGTCAGGACCGAGTGGCTCGCCGCGCACCGCAACGATCCCAACCTCCGTATCGTCGACGGGAGCTGGCACATGCCCCAGCTCAAGCGTGACGCGCGCGCGGAGTTCGAGAAGGAGCACATCCCGGGTGCGGTGTTCTTCGACATCGACGCCATCGCCGACCGCGCCAATCCCCTGCCCCACATGCTGCCCTCCGCCGAGGAATTCTCGCGCGCGGTGGGCGCGCTCGGGATCGGCAGCGGCGACCGCGTGATCGTCTACGACGTGCGCGGGATCATCAGCGCCGCTCGCGTGTGGTGGACGTTCCGCGCCTTCGGCCACGAGGCGGTGGCGGTGCTGGACGGCGGGCTGAGGAAGTGGCGGACCGAGGGTCGCCCGGTCGCGAGCGGCGTCCCCGCGCCCACGCCGCGCACGTTCACGGCGCGTGGACCGCTGCCGGAGCTGGTGCGCGATCTCGCCGCCATGCGCGCCAATGTCGAGAGCCGGCAGGAGCAGGTGGTCGACGCGCGCTCGGCGGGCCGCTTCACCGCCACGGAGGCGGAGCCACGCGCCGGCCTGCGCGGCGGTCACATCCCCGGCAGCATCAACCTCCCCTACGAGCGGCTGTACCGGCCCGACGGCACGCTGGTGCCGCCGGCGGACATGAAGGCGGTCTTCGAGCGCGCGGGCGTGGATCTCACGACGCCGGTGGCCACCACCTGCGGCTCCGGCGTCACCGCCTCCGTCCTCGCGCTGGGACTGCACCTGCTCGGCCACCGGCAGGTTGCCGTGTACGACGGCTCGTGGACGGAGTGGGGCGGGCGCGACGACACGCCGATCGAGACGGAACCAGGCAAATAGGAGAGCCGTCAATGGCGAGCGAGTCCTACACGCTGCAGCAATTCATCGCCGACGTCGACCGCATCGCGCGCGCGGAAACCTCGGGCGCCGTCATCACGGAGCGGGTGGCGCCCCTGCTCGGCCGCCTCGTGAAGAATCCGGACGCGATTCCTGCGCAGTACCGCACCAAGCCCGCGGGCGTGCGGGGGCGCTACATGCTCCACCGCGCTCCGCACTTCAACGTCACCTCCGTGATCTGGGGGCCGGGCGACACGGCGGGCGCCCACAACCACGACACGTGGGGTGTCATCGGCGTCCTCGACAACGAGATCGAGGAGACGCGCTACACCGTGACGGGGGACGGGGCGGACAAGGCCAGGGTCGAGGTCAGGGGCGTGTCTCGCCACCGCGCGGGCGCCGTCTCCCGGCTCACCCCGGGCGACGACGAGATCCACGCCATGCACAATCCCACCCAGCGCGACACGGTCGAGATCCACGTGTACGGCAAGGACCTCGTGGACCTCAAGCGCCGCACGTGGAGCGCCGACGGCATCGAGAAACCCCTCGTCAGCTCGAAATACCTGAACTGCTGACGGCGCTCAGCGCAGCGCGCGCAGGGCGGCGACGGTCTCGGCGGGCTCCGGGCGCTTCGTGTAGTCGGGATCGACGGCCGCGTACCGGATGACGGAGCCGGTGTCGATCACGAAGCGCGCAGGCATCGGCAGTGTCCACGAGTCGTCGCCATTGACCCTCGCGAGGTCGTTCGGAAACGTCAGGTAGAGCTCCTTGAGGTAGGCCGGCATCGCGAACTTCAGCCCGAACTTCTCCGCCACCTGGTTGCCCGCATCGCTCAGGATCTCGAACGTCAGGTGACGCTGGCGGACGAGCTCGGCGTTGAACGAGGGAAGCTGGGGCGAGATGGCCACGAGCGAAGCCCCCGCTCCGGTGATCTCCGGCAGTGCGCTCTGTAGAGCTACCAGCTCTACGTTGCAGTAGGGTCACCAGCGTCCACGGTAGAAGGTCACCACCAGCGGTCCGCGCGCAAGAAGCTCGCGCGAGCTGACGGGGCGCTGCTCGGCGTTGGGCAGCGTGAACTCGGGAGCGCGGTCGCCCACCTTCAGCGCCCGGCCGGCGGCCTTCGAGGCGCGCAGCTCGTCCACCGCGCGATGCATCAGGGCCACCTGCTCGGGCGCGCGCTTGCCTTCCAGGCGTGTCTTCAGCTCGAGCAACTCGTCGGCCAGGGTCGTCATGCGCGCCATTGTACGTGCGCGGCCCCTGCCGCGCTTGACACCACTTCAGCGCGGGTCGACAGTCTGGGCGTGAGCGACCGCGACCGCCCGCCGTCGCTTTTCGTCCCGTGCATGGCGGGCGCCGCGCAGTCCATGTTCTTCCTCAACCACGCCCCGTGCTGCCGCTCATCATGAGCGACCTCGCCATCTCGCCCGCACAGGCGGGCCTGCTCTCCACGGCCGCCTTTCTCGGCGGCGGTCTCGCCGCCGTTCCCATGGGCGCGCTCGCCGACCGGCTCGGACCGCGGCGGGTGATGGCGCTGTCGCTCCTGCTCTGCCTGACGGCTACGGTGGCGCCTTCGCCCTCTGCGCGGTGCCCATCGCGCTCGCGTGGGTGATCTGGCAGTGGGGCGCGTCCGCCCCGCGCGTGCCGCGCGCGAAGGGCTCCCTGTGGCGCGTGCTCACTCACGCGGGCGCTCTCGGCTCGCTCTCGATCCTGCTCGGCGTGGTGGTGCGCCCCCTCGGCGGCGTCATCGTCGCGCGGACCTCCGTCGTTCGGCGCGTGCTCCTCCGACGAAAGCTTGTACCCGACGTGCAACTCGCGCACCTCCCGGCAGCCGGGCAGATGTAAGCGCGCCGCCAGCGGGATCAGCGCAGGGAGGTCCGGCGCCAGAAGAAGAAGACCACGCAGAGGCCGAGCAGGCCGATGATCCCGCCCGCGGCAAAGGCGGTGGGGACGCCCCAGTGCTCCGAGATGGCGCCGACGAAGAAGACGCCGATCGGAAAGACGCCGCCGAAGACGAACGTGTGCAGGCTCATGACGCGGCCGCGGAGCTCGTCGGGGGCGGTGAGCTGCAGGGTGGCGTTGCAGCCGGCGACCACGATGATGGAGGTATACCCGAGGACGAAGAGACCGGCGGCGGCGACGCCAAAGTGGCGCACCACGGACATCACGAGCAACCCCCCGCACGACACGAAGCCGGTCATGAACAACACCGCCAGCGAGGGCGCGCGGTCGCCTACCATGGCGAGCGACAGCGCCCCCGCCACCGCCCCCACGCCGAGCGAGGCCATCAGAAATCCCAGGCCGTCGGGCCCGCGGCCGAGGACGTCGCGCGCCAGCAGCGGGACGTAGACGCTGAAGTTGAAGACGGTGATGGCGACCACGCCGAGGATGGAGAGCACGATGAGGATGCGGGGCGTGCGCAGCGCATAGCCGACGCCCTCGCGCACCTCGTCCGCGATGGTGGTGGCGCCGCGGCGCAGCGACAGCCCGCGCGTGCGCACGCTGAGGAGGGCGGGGATGACGAGGAGAAAGGAGGCGCCGTTGATGAAGAAGGAGGGCGCCACGCCGACGGCGGCGATGAGCAGGCCCGCCACCGCCGGCCCCACCACGCGGGCGGCGTTGAAGGCGGCCGCGTTGAGCGCGACCGCGTTCGCGAGATCGGCACGGCCCACCAGCTCCAGGACGAAGGACTGGCGCGTGGGCAGGTCGAAGGTGTTGGCGACGCCCCACAGCAGCGCCATCACGCACACGTGCCAGTACGCGATGTGCCCGGTGACGATCAGGGTGCCGAGCGTCAGCGCCTGCACCGCCATCACCGACTGCGTGACCACCAGCAGGCGGCGCTTGGGCACGCGGTCGGCGACGGCGCCCGCCACCAGCGAGAAGAGGAGCGCGGGCGCGAAGTTGAGGGTGCCGATGAGGCCGAGCTTCAACGGCGAGTTCGTGAGCTGGAGCACGAGCCACGCCTGCGCCACCTGCTGCATCCACATCCCGACGAGGGCGACGGACTGTCCGGCGAAGACGATCCGGAAGTCGCGGTGGTTGAGCGCGCGGAGGCTGGAGGGAAAGGTCATCGCCCGCGTCGAGGATAACGCGGGCGACGACCTGCCGCTCTTACTTGGGCTGCGGCGTGAGGCGGAGGTAGGGCTTGAGCGCCTTCCAGCCCTGGGGGAACTTCGCTTTCGCCTCCTCGTCGGAAACGGCGGGCACGATGATGACGTCCTCGCCCTGTTTCCAGTTTACCGGCGTGGCCACGCGGTGCTTGTCCGTGAGCTGCAGGGAGTCGATCACGCGCAGGATCTCGTCGAAGTTGCGGCCCGTCGTCTGCGGGTACGT
>CAYQQT010000302.1:0-5254 GCA_964419375.1 uncultured bacterium | reverse complement strand
CGTCCCGGGCGGCCGCGGCCGCGGCGGCGCCATCGCACGGTGCGCAAGCGCGCTACCACGCCCCGTCGTTCGGGCATGCGCGGATCCCCGGGCGGGGCGGCGACCACCGCTTTCGCCGAGTCCAGGCCATCCCCGGGTTCAATCCTCCCCCGCGAATCGTCCCCGATCCCGTCCCCCCCGTCTTGCCTCGCTTCGCCTTCAACGCCTCCACACCGCCACCCCCGGCCAGTACCACGGTGACCGATCCGCGGGGCCACGCGACGACCTACCGCTTCAACGCGGCGGGCTTCACGATCTCGGAGACGAACGCGCTGGGGCAGACGACGACGTATCAGTACGACGCCGCCAACCACCTGCAATCCGTCCGCGACCCCCTCGGCCGCGTCACGAGCTACACGTACGACGGCGACGGCAACGTGCTGACCCTGATCGACGCCGCCGGCCACTCGCGCAGGTTCACGTACGACACGGTGTTCAACCAGGTGCGCACGGCCACCGATGCGCTGTCACACACCACCGAGCTTCGATACGACGCGCGCGGCAATCTCCGCGCCGTCGTCGATGCGCGGGGCAAGGAGACGACGCTCGATTACGACGAATTCGGTCAGGCGGTGCGGCTGACGGATCCCCTCCGGCAGACGGTGGAGCTCGAGTACGATGCCGAGGGCAACCTCGCCGCGGTGATCGACTCGCTCCATCGCCGCTCCACGAACGCCTACGATGCCGCATCCCGCCTCATCCGCCGGGTCGACGCGCGCGGCCAGACGACAGTCGTCACCTACGATGCGCTGAACCAGGTGCGACGGATCGTGGACGCCATCGGCGGCGTGACCGCGCTCACCTACGATCCGAACGGGACGCTGCGGGCGGTGATCGATGCCCGCGGCAGCGTCACCTCCTACGAGCCCGACAGCATGGACCGCGTTGCCGTGCGCACCGATCCCCTCTCCCGCGTCGAGAGCTACGGCTACGACCTCAACGGCAACCTCACCCGCGTTACCGACCGCAAGGGTCAGGTCACGACGTCGACCTACGATCCCTTGAACCGCCTGGTCGAAGTCGCCTACGAGGATGGCAGCAGCACGCGCTATACCTACGACGCCGCCGGGCGTCTCGTGCAGGTCGTGGACTCGCTCGGCGGCGCCATCGTGCGCGCCTACGACGCCCTCGATCGGCTCGTCACCGAAGCCACACGCGAGGGCACCGTGGCCTACGCCGACGACGAGGCGGGACGCCGCCGCACAATGACAGTCGCCGGCCAGCCACCCGTCTCCTACGGCTACGACGAGGCGAGCCGGCTGACGTCGATCACGCAGGCCGCGTCCAGCGTCACGTTCGAGCATGACGACGCCAACCGCCGCACCCGCGTCACCCTCCCGAACGGGGTCGCCACCGAGTACGCCTACGACGCCGCCTCCCAGCTCACCGCGCTCACGTACAGGCGCGGTCCCGTGACCCTCGGCGACCTCACCTACACGTACGATGCGGCGGGCGGCCGCCAGTCGGTGGGCGGCACCTGGGCCCGCACGGGCCGCCCGCAGCCCGTGACGACGGCGAGCTACGACGCCGCCAACCAGCAGCGCGTCTTCGGCGGCCAGCCGCTCGGCTACGATGCCAGCGGCAATCTCCTCCACGACGGCACCAACGCCTACGCGTGGGATGCGCGTGACCGACTGGTGAGCATCACCGGCCCCGTTCGCGCCGCGTTCCGCTACGATGGCCTCGGGCGCCGTGTGGGCCGGACCGTCGACGGCAGAGCGACGGCCTACCTGCACGACGGCTTGAACGTGATCCAGGAGCACACGCCGGCCGCCATCATCGCCACCCTCACGGGGCTCGCCATCGACGAGCACCTGATGCGCACGCACCCCGGCGGCAGCGAGGCGATTCTCGCCGACGCCCTGCGCTCGACGGTGGCGCTCACCAATGACGCGGGCGAGGTGGTGGCGGGCTACACCTACGAGCCGTTCGGAGCGTCCACCGTCGCCGGCGCGCCCACCGAAAACGCCTTCACGTACACCGGTCGTGAGGACGACGGGACAGGGCTGCGGTACTACCGCGCCCGGTACTATCACCCGGCCCTGCAGCGGTTCATCCGGGAGGATCCGCGCGAGTTTCTGGGCGGCGACATCAACCTGTATGCGTACGTCGGGAACGACCCGCTCAACCACACCGATCCCTTGGGCCTCGACGTCACCATCAGCCTGTGGCGATGCTGCTTCGGCTTCGACCACATCGGCATCGGCGTTGGCCCGGGCCGTCAGGCCACCGTCGGCTTCTATCCTGTAAATCCGGGCTGGTTAGTGGACGATGGCGTGGTCGACTACGATTTCGTTCGAAAACCCAAGCATTTCAAGGATGACTTCGTTCTCACGACCGCGGCGGCGCAAGACGACCGGATTCGAGCCTTCATCGCAGCCAGGAGCAAGAGGCCGGGCACGTACGCCGTGACCGGGCGAAGCTGCGGCACATTCGTCCAGGACGCGCTCCGGGCCGCCGGCATCGATCCGGTCCACACGGTCGCCGGCCCCGGCTCCTTCTTCGAGCTCCTGAAAGAGATCAACACCGCCGGGACCGACTTCACCAAGGACGTCGCGCGCGTGCGGCCGTAGATTCAGCCCGCGCGCACGGAAGGGATCAGCCGTGAGACCAGATCGAGGATTGGCGGCCGTGTGCGGGGTGGCGGCGCTTCTGAGCTTCGGCGGCGCGGGTTGCTCGCGCCCGATGCCCCCCCACACCGCCGCATCAGGTCACGCGGTCATCACGTTCGAGGTGAGCGACGGACGGGTCGGATGCTGTGCTCTCGTCGACCTTGGCGCCACCGGACATCTTGCGGTGGGGCACGTCGATTACCGGGACGGACGCTCACGGGCGTGGCTGGCGCGGGTGGGTCCGGCCGGAGAGCGGCAGTGGGATCACGAGCTCGCCCTGCCGCTCGAGCACTCGGCTCTCACCGCGGGCGCGGTGACCGCGGCGGGAGAAATCTATGTCGTCGGGTGGAGCGCCGGAGCGGGACGCCAACAGCTCCTGGTGGGCAAGCTTCAGCCGGACGGGAAGCCGGAATGGATGCGAACGTCGGCGCTTCGTCTGGACACGAAGGCGGAAGGGGCCATCGTCAGTCGGGATGGCTCCATCGTCGTCGCCGGATTCACGCGCGATTCGGGATCCGCCGGCTCGGTGTTCCTCGCCGGCCTGAATCGCTCGGGGGAATTGTCATGGCAATGGCCGCTCGCCGACGCGGACGAGCTGCCCTGGGTCCGCATTCTCGAGTCAGCGGCGGGAGGGTTCCTCGTGGCCGGATCCTTCGGCATCACCCACGTCGAGACGGATGGCCGACGGCGATGGGAACACCACGGAATCGACGCCATGAGCGCGCTCGAAGATAGCGCCGGCGACGTGCTCGTCATGGGAGCGCCGCACACGCCAGGACGCTCCCGCGTCGAGCTGCAGAAGCTCACCGGCCGCGGCACGCTCCTCTGGAGGCACGCGCTCGGCGACATCTGCTGGGTCGCGGGATCGTGGCCGTCCCCGCGGGGCGGTGTCATCGTGGCCGGGAACCCCTGCACGAGCGAGGGAGAGCTGTGGCTGACCGAGGTCTCGAAGGAGGGACGGGCGATGAGCGTCACCCGCCTGAAGCTGCCCGCCGGGGCGTCCGCCTCCCGCGCCGCAGCGACCCGCGACGGACACGTCATCGCGGCCGGCATGTTCAACCAGGAAAGCCCGGATGGTCTCAAGGGGTGGTTCCTGAAGTCCGGGCAGCCGGTCCGCTACACGAAATAGCGCCTTTACTCACGTGCCACCGTACATCGTCCATGGATCTTGGCCCCGATTTGCCTCTGGTATCCGCGGCAGCTTCTAGTCACGATCCTCATCGGCACGTTGAAACCGTGGGGGAATGTTGCCTTAATGCGCTTGCGCGTTGACCCGGCGCCGTAAATCCTCCATCGACGCGACGATGGCGTCGGACCCGGCCCCACGAAGCTCTTCTTCGGTGCCGTACCCCCACAGCACGCCCATGGTGCGCACGCCGTTGCGCCGGCCGCCGGCGATGTCGTGGGCACGGTCTCCGATCATCCACACGCGCTCGCGGGCAAGGCGCTGGCGGTCGAGGACGTGCGCGATAAGCTCGCCCTTGTCGGTGCGCTCACCGGACAGCTCGGAGCCGTACATCTCGGAAAAATGATGGTCCAGCCCGAAGTGGGCGACGATCGTGCGCGCGTACACCTCGGGCTTCGACGTGACCAGCCACAGACGATGGCCGTCGGCGCGCAGCATGTCGAGCGCGGCCGGCACTTCGGCGTACACCGCGTTCTCGAACATGCCCACATCGGCAAAGCGCTCTCGATAGTGACGGATCGCCGCATCGAGCAGCGCGGGATCCTCGGTCGACAGCAGCTCGCAAAAGGTCGTCCGCAGCGGAGGGCCGATGAAACGCGTCAGCTCGTGGGCGGGCGGAGGCTGCCCGCCCATCCGCACCACCGCATGCCGCAGACAGAGCGTGATGCCGACGGCGGGATCCGTGAGCGTGCCATCCAGATCGAAGAACAGCTCCATCGCCCCTCTCACCCTGCCTTCCGCGCATCAGTCAATGCTATGCCCGCCCGCGATTTCTCCTTCGGAGATCGGGTGAACTGCCCGATGATAGGGCCGTGCCGATCCAGAGCGCCCGCCTGCTCCTGCTCGCCGGTGTCGCCACGCTCGTCGTCGCGTGCGCGGGCCCGCGCGCCGCGACGCGGCCGACGCCGGCAGTGATCGGCGCCGAAGAGCGCGGGCTCGCGTCGTGGTACGGACATCCCTACCATGGCCGGCGGACGTCGAGCGGCGAGGTGTACGACATGCACGCGATGACCGCCGCGCATCGCACCTTGCCCTTCAGCACGTGGCTCCACGTCGAGAACCTGAGCACCGGCCAGGTCGCGCGCGTGCGGGTGAACGACCGCGGCCCGTTCGTGGACGGCCGCATCCTGGACGTGTCCCATGCGGCGGCCCTCGCGCTCGGTGTCGTCGGTCCCGGTGTCGTCCCCGCGCGGCTGCGCGTGATCGCGCCTCCGGCGGGCGCGACGGCGTCTCGGGCGTTCGCCATCCAGGTGGGCGCCTTCACCGACGAAGCCGGGGCCCTGGCGTTGCAGCGGACGTTGTCCGACGCGGGATTCGAGAACCGGGTCGTCCGCGCCGACGACGCCGGCCGCGCGCTCTATCGCGTGCGCGCGGGCACCTTCCCGTCGCGCGCGGAGGCCGACGCGCACGCGGCCCG
>CAYQQT010000301.1:0-5260 GCA_964419375.1 uncultured bacterium | reverse complement strand
CGAGACGACGCGCCGACACTTCGACGTCGTTGCCGAAGCGCTCCGCCACGACCTTGCTGGCCTGTGAGGACGGCGTGAGCGCGGTGGCCAGCTCGTGCCTCCCTCCCCACTCCGCACGAGGCGCAGGCGCTGCAGCAGGCTCTCCACGCCCTCGGTGACTACGGGCACGTGTCCGTCCGCGCCGGGCGCGGCCACCTGAACATCGTCGTGGACGCCGGCGGTGGCGCCCGGGCCGCCGGGCGGGGAGCCACCTCGGCGACAGGACCCGCCGGCCTCACGAGCGGCGCTCATGAATAATCCGTCGCGCCACACGCCTTCGCGCTCATCCCTTCAGCCCTCCACTGCCCCAGCCCGCCACGAGATGGCGCTGCACCGCCATGAAGAAGGCGAGGGCGGGAATGGTGATCAGCACCCCCGCCGCCATGACCAGACCCCAGTCCACGACGGCGGCGGCGAAGAGGTCCTGCACGCCCACCGGCAGCGTCTTCAGCTCGGCGGAGGCGATGAGGATGAGCACGAAGAGATAGTCGTTCCACGCGAGCGTGAACGTGAAGATCGAGGTGGCGATCAGGCCCGGCAGCGCGAGCGGAGCGACCACGTAGGCGAGGGCGCGCGCGCGCCCGGCGCCGTCCACGAAGGCGGCCTCCTCCAGCTCGACGGGGATCGACTGGAAGAAGGCGCGCAGCAGCCACAGCGAGAAGGGCAGGCAGAATGACGAGTAGGCGAGCACGAGGGCGGCGTGCGTGTTCACGATGCCGAGCTTGCGCGCGAGGATGTAGATGGGGATCACGATCATGATGGGCGCGAACATGTACGTGCACAGGATGAGCTTGGCCACCGCCTCGCGCCCGCGGAAGGCGAACCGGGTCAGGCTGTAGGCGCCGGCCGCGCCCACCACCATCGTGAGCGCCACCGTGACGCCGGAGACCACGACGCTGTTTTGGAGATAGGTGAGAAACGCCGTCTCCGTGAGCAGGCGCGTGAAGTTCTCCAGCGTGGGCGTGATGGGGATGAGCACGGGGGGCGTGGCGAGCACCTCGCGCGGCGGCTTGAGCGAGGTGGACAGCATCCACAGCAACGGGAAGACCGCCTGCGCGGCCAGACCCAGCGCCGCCGCGTAGAGGAGCGCCCGGCCCGCGATCTTCATGGAGCCTCCTCGTCGCGCCAGAAGAGGCGGAAGTAGATCGCCGTCGCCGCCATGAGCATCGCGAACATGATGACGGCGAGGGCGGCGCCGTACCCCGCCTGGTAATACGTGAAGGTCCGCATGTAGGCATAGACGGGCAGCGTGCGGATCTCGCGCCCCGCCCCCGCCCCCTCTCCCCACAGCCATACCGTGTCGAACTTGGTGAACATCCAGATCGAGCGCAGGAGGACGACCACGAAGAGCACTCCACGGATCTGCGGCAGCGTCACGTGACGGAAGCGGCGCCAGCGCGAGGCGCCGTCCACGCGCGCGGCCTCGTAGAGCTCGGGTGGAATGGATTGCAGCCGCGCGAGCACGCTCAGCACCACGAAGGGCGCGAACTGCCACACGCTCATGGCGACGAGCGACGTCATCACGTGATCGATCCCCAGCCAGACCACGGGCTCACGCACGAGGCCCCACGCCACGAGGAGGTGATCGACGAGACCGTAGGTCTCGTTGAGCAGCCAGCGCCACACGATGACGGCGACGATGGTGGGGATCATGTAGGGAAAGAGCACGAGCGCGCGCACGACGGTGCGGCCCCGGAAGGCCTCGTTCAGCACGAGCGCCGCCGCCACGCCGAACACGAGCTGGAGGACGGTGGTGCTCGCGGCGTACACGGCACCCTTGCGCAGGCTGTCCCAGAACTCCTCATCACGCAGGATGAGCGCGTAATTGCCGAGGCCGACCCACGTCTGGGCGGGAAAGAAGGAGTGCTTGTCGAAGAACCCCAGCCAGATCACGTACCCGACGGGGTAGACCACGAGCGCGGCGATCAGCGCCAAGGCCGGCAGCACGCCGGCGATGCCGATCGCCGCGCCCGAGCGTGCCAACTACTTCTTGAGGTAGCCCGCGCGGCTCAACAGCTCCTCCACGCGCTTCTGCGCCCTGGCGGCCGCCTCCGTCGACGGCATACCCTTCACGGAGTCGAACACCATGTCGACGAGGATGCCGGAGCCCATCACCTCGAGGAGATAGGGCTTGCTCATGTCCGACCAGTCCGTGACGAGCACGGGCTTGATGCGGTCGGCACGGAAGTACGCCTCCTGCATGTCCACCCACGGCTTCCATTTCTTGATGGACGGGTTGTCCGCGTACTTCGGCGAGCGGAAGGTGGACTTCGTCATCGGCAGGAGGTGGATGGGCGTGGAGTGGAGATAGCGGATGTAGTTGTCATCCTTGTAGAAGTACTTGAGGAAGTCCACGGCCTCGTTCGCGCCCTTGGCGTCCTTGAAGACCATCCACGGCTCGGCGTCGAGCTGCGCGGCGGGCGCCTTGCCGGAGGGGCCGACGACCTTGTCGGTCACCGCGAAATGATCCGGATCGGCGATCTCCTTGGGCGCGTACTTCTCGATGTAGCCCGTGCCGCGCCCGTAGGCCTGGTACTGCATGGCCGCCTTGCCGTTGGCGAGGTTGGCGAAGGTGTCGAGGTAGCTGTGGCTCGCCCAGCCGGGCGGCAGCACCGTGTTGAGCCTCTTGTAGAAGTCGAGCAGCTCGATGACGGGCTTCTCGGTGAGGGTGGGCCGTCCTTCGGGATCGAAGAGCCGCCCTCCGTTGGTCTTGAGCAGCTCACCCACCTGGATGTTGACGAAGAGGGGCTGGCCGGACAGCGTGAGGCCGTAGCGCACGACCTGCCCGTCCTTCGTCTCCTTGAGCGCGGCCGCCGTCTGGATGAGCTCGTCCCACGTCTTCGGGATCTTCAGCCCTTTCTGGGCGAGCAGGTCCTTGCGATAGACGAACAGCGACGCGGCCGCGGAGTGGCCCACGCCGTAGTACCGGCCCTCGTGACGGCAGAGATTGCGGAAGCCGTCGATGAGGTTGTCCTTGCCGAGGGACTCCACAAGGTCGTCCAGCGGACGCAGCAGCCCCTTCGCCGCGAATGACACGCACGTGATGGGCTGGCCGTGGGAGGCCTCCGGCGGCGCGCCGGCGGCGAGGGCGGCCGTCAGCTTCTTCTCGAGGTCGCCCCAGGCGAGTCCCTCGATCTTGATCTCGACGTCGGGGCGCGTCTTCTCGTACTCGGCGGCGATCTGGTTGAGGACGGCGAGCGTCTGCGGCTCGGTCTCGGTCTGCCAGATGCGCACCGTCTTCTTCTGCGCGTGGGCGGGAACGACGGCGGCGGCCAGCAGCGCGAGGGCGCCTGCGACCGCGATGGCCTGACGGGTACTTATCATCGACTCCTCCTGGGAACGGCGGTGGCGGGGAGTCTCGCACTTCCGGAAAGGGCTGACAAGCCGCTCATGCGGCGGCTCCCCGCGCCAGCATCCAGCGCAGGGCGAGGACGGCGAGCAGGAGCCAGATGCCGACGATGACGGCCGCCGCCACCCACGAGCGCGCGCGGCCGGAGACCCGGTCCGCGCGGGCGCGGCACTCCGAGAGGACGGCGGCGGGAATGAGCCGGAGCACCAGCCACACACCGAGGGGGACGAGCACGAGATCGTCGAGGTAGCCGAGCACGGGAATGAAATCGGGAATGAGGTCGATGGGACTGAGGGCGTAGGCGACGACGCAGGCGGCGGCCACCTTCGCGTACCAGGGCACGCGCGGGTCCCGGACCGCGAAGGACAGCGCGTACACCTCGCGTGTGAGCCGGCGCGCCCTGGCCTTCCACGTCTCGAGCGCGCTCACGGGGACGGGCCCGTCACACGCGCGCGCGCAGCACCTTGGCGATGGACTCCGGCGCGAAGCCGAGCTGCAGGCACGCCACCCCCACGTCGAAGCACTCGCGGTAGGCGGCGATGCGGCCGCCCTCGAGCTCGAAGACGCTCATGCCGCGCAAGCGCACGCGCTTGCCCGCGCTGCGCGGCACCGCGTCTGTGGCCACGTACGAGAAGGTCCACTCCGCCGCCGCGCGCTCGGGGGTCTCCACCACCGTGTCCATCACCCAGGCGTAGTCGCGGCCCTCGCGGAACATGCGCTCGAACATCGCGCGCAGCGAGGCCGTGCCGGTGTGGGCGCCGAAGAAGTTGTCGGTATACGTGGCGCCGGCGGTGAAGCACGCGAGGAGGGCGTCCACTTCGTTTCCGTTGAAGGCTTTCTCGAACTCGTGAACGATGGACATGGCCGCCCTCCCCTTGGCCGGCCCGGTGGCTGCGCGCCGGCGGCCACCACTATACCGTCCCGTGCAGGCCGACCGGCGCTACGCCGAGCGCTCGAGATCCAGCTTGGTGCTCTGGCCGGGCTGCGGCCGCCGGCCGATCGCCATCGCCCTCGCGAAGCCCATGATGCGCACGACGGGACTCGACGGCGACTGCCAGTACTCCGCGGCGGTGACCGTCACGCGCAGGAGGGCGAGCGAGGGATCGTCCAGCCGGCGTGCCCGGTCGAGGCACCGGCGATCCGTGTACCATGGGCGCCGTGATGACACCTGACGACCTCGCCACCCTCATGCGGTCCCCGGTCCCCCACGCCGTGCTCGACATCCGCGAGCGGGCCACGTACGAAAAAGGCCACATCTACCGCGCCACCTCGCTGCCGCGCCGGCTGCTGGAGAGCCGGCTGCCCGCGCTCGTCCCCGCGCGCGGGATCCCCGTCGTGCTCTACGACGCCGACGGTGCCCTCGCGGCGCTCGCGCGCCCGACCCTGGCGGCCATGGGCTATCGCGACGTGCGCGTCCTCGCGGATGGCCTCGACGCCTGGCGGGCCTCGGGCCGCCGGCTCGTGCAGGGGCTCAACGTGCCGAGCAAGGTCTTCGGCGAGCGCGCGCTGCACGATCTCAAGACGCCGCAGATCGCGCCGCACGATCTGCAGGCGCGCATCGACGCCGGCGACGACATGGTCATCGTGGACTCGCGCACGCCCGAGGAGTACGCGCGCGGCTGCATCCCCGGCGCCATCAGCGTCCCCGGCGGCGAGCTCGTGCTCCGGCTTCCTGAGCTCGTGCATTCGCCGACGACGACCATCGTCGTGCACTGCGGCGGCCGCACACGCTCCTACATCGGCGCGGAGTCGGTGCGGCGCATGCGGCTGCCGAACCCGGTGGTCGCGCTCGAGAACGGCACCATGGGCTGGGAGCTGGCCGGCCTCACGCTCGAGCGCGGCGCCGACCGGCGGCCGCCCGCGGTCTCCCCG
>CAYQQT010000300.1:0-5266 GCA_964419375.1 uncultured bacterium | reverse complement strand
ATCGGCGTCGGACCGCGCGTGGACGACATCATGGCCACAGCCATCCCTGGCTTCTACATGTCGCCCTACGAGGACCTCAAGCTGCGGAGACAGTGATGGACTTCGGGCTCTTCTTCCTCATGCAGCGCGACGAGCAGTGGGCCGAGCAGGCGGTCTACGATTCCGACGTCGAGCAGATGCTGGCCGCCGAAGCGCTCGGCTACCAGTCGGTGTGGATCGCCGAGCACCACTTCAACGACTACGGCCTCTGCCCGGCGCCGCAGGTGCTCGCGGCGTTTGTCGCCGCGCGCACGCGGACGCTGCGCCTCGGCATGGGCGTGAGCCTGCTGCCCCTGCACCATCCGATCGACCTCGCCGAGCAGCTCGCCGTGCTCGACGTGGTGAGCGGCGGGCGGCTCGACGTGGGCATCGGGCGCGGCGGCACGCTGCAGGACTACCAGACCTTCCGCTCCGAGCGTAACCACGCGCGGCTGCGCATCGAGGAAGGCATCGCGCTGATGCAGCAGTGCTGGAGGGGCGAGCCGTTCGACTTCAACGGACAGTTCCACTCCGCCGAGCGCCTGCACGTCCGGCCGCGGCCCGCGCAGCGGCCGCACCCGCCGCTGTTCATCGCGGCCAACAGCGAGGACAGCGTGCTGTCGGCGGCGCGCCTCGGGCTGCCGACGCTGTCGTCCTTCTTCGTGCCCGTGGACGAGCTGCAGCGGCGCCGCCGCCTCTATCGCGAGACCGCGCGGGCCGCCGGCCGCTCGGAGGCGGAGATCGACGAGCTCGAGAGCCGCTGCGGGGGCATGCGCGTGGTGCACGTCGCGCCCAGCCGCGACGAGGCGCTGCGCGCGACCGAGCCGCCGTTCATGAGCTACCAGCGCAAGATGGCGATGCTCCGCTCGGACGCCACGGGCGGCAAGGTGCCCAACTCCTTCGATCGCTCGCTGCTCCGCCTGCGCGCCTTCGGCGAGTACCTGGCCGACGGCTGGGCGCTCATCGGGACGCCGGGCGAGGTGAGGGACGGCCTGCAGGAATATCTCGACGCCACCGGCTACCGGCGCGTGCTGTTGCTCATGGCGCTGCCGGGACTCGAGACCACGCTCGCGCTGCGCTCGATGCGCCTGTTCGCGGAGGACGTCGCGCCGGCGATGACGGATCAACGCGGACGGGGGCGCGCGAGCCAGCAGCACGCCGACCCCGGCGCGCAGAACCCGCCGGCGATCAGATGATCCAGGTTCGCCCTCTGGGGCCGCAGATCGGCGCCGAGATCCAGGGTGTCGACGTCAAGACGCTCGACGACGCGGGCTTCGCGGACATCTACCGCGCGTGGCTCGCTCACAACGTGGTGGTCGTGCCCGGCCAGCAGCTCGAGATCGACGACTTCCTCCGCTACAGCCGGCGCTTTGGCGTCGTGCACGCGCATCCATCGAAGATGACGCGTCACGCGGACTATCCGGAGATCACCGTGCTGGGCGTCAACAAGTTCGGGCCCGACGGAACGCTCGATCAGGCGATCTATCGGCGCGGCGCTGAGGGCTGGCACACCGACGGCGCGTACGATGCGGAGCCGTTCAAGGCGACGCAGCTCTACGCGCTCGCCGTGCCGAGCACCGGGGGCGACACGCTGTTCGCCAGCATGTACGCGGCGTACGAGGCGCTGCCGCCACGGCTGAAGGAGCGCCTCGACGGCCGCAAGGGCGTCTTCACCTACGGCGGCCGCCGCAAGGCGACGGCGCTGCTCAATGCCGAAGACCGTGACTGGATCCCGGTCCGGCATCCGATCGTCCGCACGCATCCCGAGACCGGGCGCAAGGCGCTCTACTTCGATCCGGGCAAGATTCTCCGGATCGAGGGGCTCGAGGACGCGGAGAGCGACGCGCTGATCGACGAGCTGACCGGCCGCATGATCCAGCCCGAGGGCGAGTACCGCCACCGATGGCGCCGGGGCGACATCGTCATCTGGGACAACCGCTGCTCGTATCACAAGGCGGCGGGCGACTATCCACCCGAGGAAGACCGTATCCACTGGCGCGTCTCGATCAAGGAGAAGTGAAAATAGCCATGCCCGCACGACCGTTGCCAACGCAGGAGGAAGTCCTCGGCTGGATCCGCGGCGAGCGCCGCAACTGGGGCCGCTGGGGGAAGGACGATCAGCGCGGCACGATCAACCTGATTACGCCCGCCAAGCGCGCGGCGGCGGCACGGCTCGTGAAGAGCGGCCGCAGCGTGTCGCTGAGCCGCCCGTTCCCCACGACGCCGGGCCTCAACAACGCGCTGCCCGCGCATCACTACATGAAGACGATGCCGCGCGGCACCGGCGGGTTCGCGGCGGACTACTACGGCATCTTCTATCACGGCGTCGCCTCCACCCACCTCGACGCGCTCTGCCACACGTGGGACGACGAGCAGGCGATGTGGAACGGACGTGATCCGAAGAAGGAGATCACGTTCGACGGCGCGACGTTCGGATCGGTCGAGCACTGGGCGGAGGGCATCATCACGCGCGGCGTGATGCTCGACGTACCGCGCCACCGCGGGACGCCGTGCGTGACGCAGGATCAGCCGGTGCACGGCTGGGAGCTGGACGACATCCTGAGCAAGCGCAATATCACGCTCGAGCCCGGCGACGCCGTGTGCGTCTATTCGGGCCGCGACCAGTGGCAGGCGCAGAATCCGAACCGCGCGTACAGCGTGCCGTTCGGTCCGGGCCCGCTCGACCGCCCCGGGCTGCACATCTCGTGCTTACCGTTCCTGCGCGACCACGACGTGAGCTTGCTCGTGTGGGACATGCTGGATGCGCTGCCCATCGGCTACGACGTGCCGTGGTCGGTGCACGCGTGCCTCTTCGCGTACGGCATGCCGCTGCTGGACAACGCGCTGCTCGAACCGCTCGCGGATGCGTGCACAGAAGAAGGGCGCGACGACTTCATGCTCGTCATTGCGCCGCTCAGGGTGATCGGCGGCACCGGGTCTCCCGCGAATCCGCTCGCCGTCTTCTAACGAGCCGTCTGATCCGGAGCATGGAGATCAAAAAATGAAGACACGCCAGATCGGCCCGTGCTTCGCGGCCGAGGTGGAGGGGATCGACATCCGCGCGCCGCTCTGCCCCGAGGACGTGGCGGCGATCCACGCCGGCATGGACGAGTTCGCGGTGCTCGTCTTCCACGATCAGGCGATCGACGACGAGCAGCAGCTGGCCTTCAGCCGCCGCCTGGGCGAGCTCGAGCACGCGATCGGCACGAGCCTGCGCGCGCCGGACGAGTACCGCCTGCCGACCACCTTCGCCGACGTGTCCAACCTCGACCAGCATCACCAGGTGTTCGCCCGCGACGACCGGCGGCGGCTGTTCGCCATCGGCAACCGCCTCTGGCACTCCGACAGCTCGTTCAAGGCGATCCCGGCGAAGTACTCGCTGCTGCACGCGCGCAGCATCCCGTCCAAGGGCGGCAACACGGAGTTCGCAGACATGCGCGCGGCGTACGACGCGTTGGACGCCGAGACGAAGACCGAGAGCGCGGACCTGATCTGCGAGCACTCGCAGCTCTACTCGCGGCAGCAGCTCGGCTTCACCGACTTCACCGACGAGGAGCGCGTGCGCTTCGCGCCGGTGCGCCAGCGCCTGGTGCGCACGCACCCGTCCACGGGGCGCAAGTCGCTCTATCTGTCCTCGCACGCGGGCGGCATTTTCGGCTGGCCGGTGCCGGAGGCGCGGGCGTTTTTGCGCGACCTCGTGGAGCATGCCACCCAGCGGTCGTTCGTGTACGCGCACCGCTGGCGTGTCGGCGACCTCGTGATGTGGGACAACCGCCGCAGCATGCATCGCGCGCGGCCGTTCCCCGTGAACGAGCCGCGCGACATGCGCCGCACCACGCTCGTCGGAACGCCGACGGTGGCGCAGGTGACCGCTACGTCTTGATCCCGAGCAGCTTCGCCGCGTTGCCGCCCAGGATGGCGACGCGATCGGCGTCGCTCAGCCCCGGCGTGCTGAGGACGAGATCGACGGCGGTCTTCGTCCACGGATACGGGAAGTCGGTGCCGATCATGAGCTGACTCGCGCCGACCTCGGCCGCAAGGTGGCGCAGGCCTTCGGGCGTGAAGACCATCGTGTCGTAGTACATCTGCTTGAGGTACTCCGTCGGCTTCTTCTTGATCGGCCCATGCGTGCCGCCGGGGCAGCGAGCGGGTTGGGTCGAACACCCGTGATCGGAGCGCGCCGCGTAGGACGGCAGATAGCCGCCACCGTGGGCCCCGCAGATTTTCAGGCCGGGAAACTTATCGAGCGTGCCCTCGAAGATCAGGTGCGAGAGCGCGATCGTCGTCTCCAGCGGGTTGCCGATCACGTTGTCCAGCAGGCCGTTGCCCTTGAGCCGTTTCGGGATTTCGGAGGCGACTCCCGGGCCCTGCGGATGGATGAAGACGACCACGCCGAGCTGCTCGGCCTTGGCCCAGAAGGGGTCGAACTTCGGATCGCTGATCTCTTCACCGTTGACGCTGCCGCCGATGCCGGCGCCGCGCAGCCCGTACTTCTTGACGCCTTCCTCCAGCTGCTCGGCGGCGAGATCCGGGTGCTGCAGCGCCACCGTCGCGAAACGCGACGAAGCGCTCGGGATTCGCCGCGCACGCCTCGGCGAGCTTCGCGTTCTGGATCTGGCAGATCTGCTTGGCGAGATCGCGCTCCGCCTTGTACCAGTACGGGTTGATGCTGAGCGCCTCGACGTCGACGCCCTGCTCGTCCATCGCGCGGAGCCGCTCGGACACGTGAGTCACCATGCTGAGGTCCGGCCGCGTCGCCGGCCCCGGCGCGCCGAGTGTCATCCCCACCAGGGCCATCGCCTCTGCCACCGCGCAGTGCGCGTGGACGTCGACGGTCTTGACGCGCTTGCCGGCGACCACCGTCTCGCGGCGCCGCCCTTGCGCGCGCGCCGGCATGGCGGCCAGGAGATCACAGCCGACGAACGCAATGCCGGCCAGCGTGCCGGCGGTCGTCCCGAGGAACTCTCTGCGCGTGGTCATGGTGGCTCTCCCGCGGCTAGTGTGTGGACTGGACCCACCCGAGCTGCTTCATGGCCGATCCAGCGTGCCAGATCTTCGTCATGTGCCGGATCTCGTCACGCCTTCCGGGCGCTCGGCGGCAAGTGATCGCTTCCGCCGACGTCGTCGTCGTCGGCTCCGGCGCCTTCGGCGCGAGCGCGGCGTATCATCTGGCACGGCGCGGCCTCCGCGTGGCGGTGCTCGAGCGCGCCGCGCTCGCCTCGCAGACCTCGCCGCGCGCCGCCGGACT
>CAYQQT010000299.1:0-5270 GCA_964419375.1 uncultured bacterium | reverse complement strand
ATCGGGCGGCGTCCCTGGATCACGCGGAGCAGGATCACCACGATCGCGATCACGAGGAGGATGTGGACGAGGCCGCTCATCGTGTAGGAGCTGACCATGCCGAGAAGCCACAGGATAATGAGGATGACGGCGATCGTGTAGAGCATGACGTTCCCTCCGGGGGACGGTCGTGAAGCGTGAACAGCGTTGCCCAAGTGCTTCTCTTGCTGTTCCCATGCCAGTTGAGATGGGGGCCTCGAAATGGCCCCCAAGCCCCCAAAACGCGTCCGTCCACCATTGGAGTGCCGATCGTGCGGGCGCTCATCTTCCGCGAGGGTGGCTCAGAGATTTCCCATGTGCGGCATTCCGTGGGTCAGCGCGTAGTGCAGGAGCGTCACTTTCGACACAGACTCGGTGATCTCGCCCTCCACGGCCATCCGCACGGCGTCGCGCAGCGGCACCACGGAGCGCTCGATGAACTCGTCCGCGTCGGCGGGCAGGGGATCGGGGGTGAGGCCGGTGGCCACGTAGCAGTAGGCGTCCTCGTCGAGGTAGGCGTTGGAGGGATGGAAGCGCGTGAGGAAGGTGATCTCCGCCGCTCGGTAGCCGCCCTCCTCGCGCAGCTCACGCTGGGCCGCCGTCTCGGGGCTCTCACCCGGCGTCGCGCCGCCGCCGGGCAGCTCCCACGACAGCCCACGCTGGAGGTGACGGAACTGCCGCACGAGCAGGACGCGGTCGGCGTCGACCAGCGGCAGGACGCCCACGGTGATGCCCACCGCGAGCACCGGGTAGACGATCTCGCGGCCGTCGGGCAGCCGCCACGTGTCCTCGCGAAGCGTGAGCTTCCCGCGCGTATACCGTGCCGTGGAGCCGATGGGAATCCAGGGCCGCATGGCCGCGAAGTATAGCAACGACGGTATGTTATGGTATCGAAGATGGCCAGGGAACGTCAGCCGGACGCCCTTATGAAGAAGCTGCTGCAGACGATCGAGGTCTCGCTGGCCGCCACCGACGCCGCGCGCGACGCGGTGCAGGAGATCCTCAAGCGGGGGGCCGACACGGGCATCTTCTTCTCGGGCTCGCGCAGCCGCGGCGCCTTCTCGACCGAGCTGACGTCGCAGGACAAGGAGTTCCTCCGTGCGGTGTCGATCAAGCCGGAGCGCTGATCCGATGCGCGTCGCCGTCCTCCTGGTCTGGGTGGTGGCCTTCGTGGCGATGCTGCTGCCGTTCCTGCGCCGCGGCGCCGTCGGTGGCGGCGCCGGCGCCCCGCGCGCGCTGCGCGACGAGCTGGTGAAGGACCCCGTCTGCCAGACGTACGTCGTGCGCTCCCGCGCCGTGAGCCGGGGTGACGTCGCGTTCTGCAGCGCCGAGTGCGCCGCCCGCTACGCCGGACGCTGACGCCCCGCTCCGCGTGACCCACCGCGATCCCTGGCGCGAGGTCGATGCTCACGCCGCGCCCAGCATCGCCAAGCTTGCCCAGACGCTGGAGGCGCGCGGCCGCACGCCCACCCAGCGGCGCCTGCGCCGCCGCTTTCTCAGCTTCGTGCCCATCCGGCCCGGCGCCCACGTGCTCGAGGTGGGCTGCGGCACCGGCGTCGTCCTGCGCGACGTCGCGCAGAGCGCGGGCGCGCGCGGGCGCGTCACCGGCATCGATCCCAGCCACGAGCTCCTGAAGGTGGCCCGCCTGCTCTGCGGGGCCGCGCGGGGTCGCGCGCCCATTCTGGTGCGCGCGGGGACGGGCGCGCGGCTGCCCTTCGCGGCCAACCGCTTCGACGTCGCCCTCGCCATCACCGTCATCCTGCACGTCGCCGACCCGCTCGCGGTGGTCCGCGAGATGGCACGGGTGACGCGCAAGGGCGGGCGCGTCGGGCTGCAGGATCAGGACTTCGGTGTGATCGCGGTGGCGCATCCCGATCGCGACCTGACCGACCGCATCATGCACGGGGTCGCGCGGCACGTGTACGAGGAGCCGTATAGCGGGCGGCGGCTGCCGGGGCTGCTGCGGGCGGCCGGCCTCCAGCACGTCCGCCTGCGCACGGACGTCTATCAGGACACCGCGCTTCAGCCTTTCAGCAAGATCTTCCTCGAGCGGCGCGCCGAGAACGCCGTGCAGTTCGGGATCGTGGACGAGCCCACCGCGCAGAAGTGGCTGGACGGCTTCACGGCGCTGGTGGGGGAGGGCGGCTTCGTGCTGACGATGAACTACTACGGCGCCGTGGGGGAGAAGCGGGAGTGATCGCGCGCCTGCTCGCCGTGCTGCTGCTGGCGTGCGCGACGATGGCCACGGCGGCATCGCCGCCGGTGTTCGACGGCGCCGCCGCGCTCCGCCACGTGGAGCGCCTGGTGGCGCTGGGGCCGCGCCCGGCAGGCTCGCAGGCCTCCGCGCGCGCGCGCGCCTACATCAGCGCCGAGCTGAAGAAGGTGGGAATCACCAGCGAGGCGCGGCCCTTCCGGGCCGAGACGCCGCAGGGCGCGGTCGGGATGGCGAACGTGGTGGCGGTGCTGAAAGGCCGCCGGCCCGATGTCATCATGATCGCCGGTCACTACGACACGAAGCTGTTCAAGGGCTTCCGCTTCGTGGGCGCCAACGACGGCGGCTCCAGCGCCGCCCTGCTCATCGAGCTCGCCCGCCGGCTGGCGGCGACACCGCGCGAGTACACGTACTGGGTGGTGTGGTTCGACGGCGAGGAGGCGCTGGAATCGTGGACGGAGCGCGACAGCCTGTACGGCTCGCGGCACCTCGCCGCGGAGCTGCGGCGCGCGAACCGGCTGCCGCGCGCGATGCTGCTGGTGGACATGATCGGCGACCGCGACCTCGTCATCCGCCGCGAGTCCGCCTCCACGTCGTGGCTGACCGACATCGTGTGGGCGAGCGCGGCGCGGCTCGGGTACGGCGCCCATTTCCACTCGGACACCATTCCCGTCGAGGATGACCACGTGCCCTTCGTGCGCGCGGGCGTGCCGGGCGCGCTCCTCATCGACTTCGACTACCCGCCCTGGCACACCGCGGAGGACACCGTGGACAAGATCTCGGCACGGAGCCTTTCCGTGGTGGGCGAGGTCCTGCTCGACGCTCTGCCCGCGGTGGAGCACTACCTGTCCCGCTCGCCGGCCGGCGTACGCTGAAAGAGCCGGGGGTATAATCGCGCCATGCCACGCGTACGCCAGATCGAGGAGCCCGGCGACGATCCCATCCTGAAGGACGTGTTCGCGAAGGAGCAGGACGCGTTCGGCTACGTGCTGAACCCCACCAAGATCCAGGCCCACACCCCCGGCATCATGAAGGCCGCCAAGCAGCTCTCGGCGGCGGTGGAGAAGTCGGGACTGCTGGCGGCGCAGCTTCGCTCGCTCGTCTACCTGCGCGTCGCGCTCATCAACGGCTGTCCCTTCTGAATCGACATCAATGCATCCCGTGGGATGCAGGCGGGGGCGGCCGAGGACAAGATCCGTGACGTGGCGCGCGCGTCGGAGAGCCCGCTCTTCGCCGCCGACGAGCGCGCCGCCCTCGAGTACGCGGCAGTGATGACGATCACGGGCCAGAAGGTCTCCGACGCGCTCTTCGCGCGGCTGCGCTCGTACTTCTCGGAGGCCCAGATCGTCGAGCTGACGGCGGCGGTCGCCCTCGAGAACTTCCGCTCCAAGTTCAACGTGGCGCTGGGCATCGAGGCCCAGGGCTTCTGCGTCCTGCCGAGGTGACCCTCGCCTGAAAGCCGGGTTGTCGCTGCGCGGCCATCACGCGCTGGTGCTCACGATGTTCTTCGGCTCCTTCTCGTGGTCGTTCGTGTACATCAGCCTTCCCTTCCATATCCAGGCCATCTCGACATGGGATGCGAGCGCGACGCTGCGGTGGACGGGCTGGATCCTCGGCATCACGCCGCTCGTGACGGTGGTGACGGCGCCGCTCTGGGGCCGCCTCGGTGGCAGCGGCGATCCGAAGACGCTCTACGCCGTCGTGCAGGCGGTGCAGGGCATCGGCTTCTTCGGCATGGCCATCGCCCGCACGCTGCCCGAGCTCTTCCTCGCGCGCCTCGTCCTCGGCGTCATGGGCGCCGCCTCCACCTTCGCCTTCATGAGCGCGGGGCGCTCCACCGACGTTCGTGAGGTGCGGCGGCAGGTGGCGGCCGTGCAGTCGGCGATGACGGTGGGACAGGTGATCGGCCCCCTCGCGGGCGCCATCGCGGCCGCGCGCCTTGGCTTTCAGGAGTCCTTCGTACTGGGAGGGCTGGTCCTCGTCGCCTGCGGCGCGCTCGTGCATTGGGGCGTGCCGGCCTCTGGTGCGGCGGAGGAGCGCGGGGCGGCCGCCGGCCGTACGGAGTGGCGGGAGGTGATCGCCGTCGCCCTCATGCTGCTGGGCGGCTCCACCCAGATCTTCTTCCTCACGTCCATCCTGCCCCAGGTGCTGCCGTCCCTCGGCGTGGAGCCGGCGCGCACGCTCGAGGTGGGCGGCTTCGTCATCTTCGCCTCCGGCGCCGCCGCCGCCCTCGGCTCCGTGCTGGCGCCGCGACTGAGCGAGGTGTGGCCGGAGCACCGCCTCATCGCGGTGCTGCTCGTCGCCTCCTCGCTGTCGGTGGCCGCGCTCGCCTTCGTGCACTCGGTGTGGCTCTACGGCGCGCTGCGCTTCCTGCAGGTGCTGTTCATCGCGCCCATCTTTCCCATCGTCGTCTCGCGCATCACGCAGTCGGCGGGCGGCGAAGCCATCGGCGTCATCAACTCCGCCCGCATCGGCGCCGCCTTCATCGGCCCCGTGATCGCCACCACGATGCTCGCGTGGACGTCGCCCGCCGTGCTCTACGTCGTCCTCGCCGCCATCGGGCTCGGGTGCCTGCCTCTCGCCACCGTGCGCGCCCGGAGTGCTCCGCGATGAGCCGCCCCCTCGTCGACATCCGCCTCGATCGCGTGAGCACGCGCGGCGGCACGCCGCCCGGACTCGCGGAGGTCAGCGTCCAGGTGCGCTACGGCGAGTTCTTCACGTTCCTGGGCCCGCCGCACTCCGGCAAGACGGACGTGCTGCGGGCCGTCGCGGGATTCATGCCGCTCACGGCGGGGCGCATCCTCGTGGACGGCCAGGACATCAGCGGGTTGCCGCCCGGTGCCCGGTCCGCCGGCTATGTGTTCCAGGAGGGCGCGCTCTGGGATCACATGACCGTGCGCGAGCACGTGACGTTCGGATTGCAGATGCAGGAGATGAGCGCCGGCGACATCGACGAGCGGGCGCGTCTGGTCCTGGGCCGTCTCGGGCTCGCCGATGTCGCGGGCACGCGCCCGCCCGCGCTCTCGCTCGTGCAGCGGCG
>CAYQQT010000298.1:2538-5286 GCA_964419375.1 uncultured bacterium | reverse complement strand
GCCGCCGCCGGCGAGCGTACGCCGGCGAGCTTCGCGCGGGGCCTCGCCTCAGGGCCCGGCGCGGACACGGCGTACCGCGCGCTGCCGCAGTACCTCACCAACTGCCTGGCGGGCCTCTTCGGCATCGAAGGGCCGGCGGCGACGGTGCAGACGGCCTGCACCTCCTCGGCGCAGGCGCTGGGCGCCGCGCTGCGGGCGATCCGCGGCGGCACCATCGACCTCGCGCTCGCCGGGGGCGCCGACTGTATCGCCTCGCCCATCGAGGTGCAGCTCTTCTGCCTGCTCGGCGTGCTCTCCAAGCAGAACCACGATCCCGAGGGCGCGAGCCGGCCCTTCGACGCGCGGCGGGACGGCTTCGTGCTGGGCGAGGGCGCGGCCTTTCTGGTGCTCGAAGAGGCCGGCCATGCCCTCGCGCGGGGCGCCGACATCCTCGCCGAGCTCGTGGGCTACGGCAGCGCGTGTGACGCCTACCGCATCACCGACGAGGCTCCGGATGGCGGCGGCGCCATCCGCGCCATGGCGGCCGCCATCGAGGACGCAGGGCTGCAGCCCACCGACATCGACTACGTCAACGCGCACGGGACTTCCACCCCCATGAACGACCGCGTGGAGACGGCGGCCATCAAGGGCATCTTCGGCGCCCACGCCGCGCGCCTGCTCGTGAGCTCGACGAAGTCGATGATCGGCCACACGATCTCCGCCGCGGGCGCCATCGAGCTGGCGACCACGGTGCTCGCCGTGCGCGACCAGATCGCGCCCCCCACCATCAATTACCGCGTCGCCGACCCCGACTGCGATCTGAACTACGTGCCGAACGCCGCCGTGCCCGCCCGCATCGACGCCGCCATCTCGAACTCGTTCGGGTTCGGCGGCCACAACGACTGCCTGCTCGTGAGGCGGCGGTGATGGACCCTGTCGCGCTGTCCGTGGTCATTCCCGTCTTCAACGAGGCGCTCACGCTCGTCGATCTCCACCAGCGCCTGGTCGCCGTCCTCAAGGATATCGGCCAGCCGTGGGAGATCCTGTTCATCGACGACGGCAGCACCGACGGCTCCGCGGCAATCTTGAAGGCGCTGCACGCGCAGGATCCCGGCGTGCGCATCGTGCGCTTCAACCGCAACTACGGACAGCACACGGCCGTCTTCGCCGGCCTGGAGCGGGCGCGGGGCGCGGTGGTGGTGACCCTCGACGGCGATCTGCAGAACCCCCCCGAAGAGATTCCGCGCCTGCTCGACCGGCTCGCCGAAGGCGCCGACGTCGTGGGGGGGTGGCGGGTGGGGCGCGATGATCCGCGCATGCGCCGGTGGGCCTCGTCGCTGGTGAACCGGCTCACGTCGCGGCTCGTCGGCGTGCCCATGCACGATTACGGCTGCATGCTGCGCGCGTACCGGCGCTCCGTGGTGGACCAGCTCGTCCGCTGCCCCGAGACGTCGCAGTTCATTCCCGCCCTCGCCAACACGCTGGCGGGCACGGTGGCGGAAGTGCCGGTGGCCCACGCGGCGCGCCGCGACGGGACTTCCAAGTATGGTCCCCTGCGGCTGCTGCGGCTGCTCTTCGACCTGCTCACCGGCTTCTCGCTGCTGCCCATCCAGGCGGTGAGCGTGGCGGGGATCTTCGTGGCCGCGCTCGGCCTCGGCTTCGCCGCCTTCCTCGGGCTGCGGCGCCTGCTGGTGGGACCGGAGGTGGAGGGCGTCTTCACGCTCTTCGCGATCCTCTTCTTCTTCGTGGGCCTGCAGATCCTGGCCCTCGGCCTCATCGGCGAGTACGTGGGCCGCATCTACCAGGAGGTGCGCCGCCGGCCGCGTTACGTGGTCGCCGAGGAGCTGCAGTGAGCAAGCGCATGAGCGGGCCGCGCGTCGTCCTCTTCGCCTATCACACCTTCGGCGCGCGCGTGCTCGAGGCGCTGCACGCGCGCGGCGAAGCGATCGCGGCGGTGGTCACGCACGCGGACGACCCACGCGAGAGTCGTTGGTTCGAGTCGGTAGCCGCGCTGGCCGCCAAGCACGGGGTGCCCGTCCTCACGCCGCCCTCGCCCAACACGCCCGAGGTGGCGCAGGCACTCGCGGCGCTCGCCCCCGATGTCTTCGTGTCCGTCTGGTACCGCCGGCTGCTGGGGCCGCCCCTGCTGCGGCTGCCGCGCATCGCGGCCGTGAACCTGCACGGATCGCTGCTGCCGTCGTATCGCGGCCGCGCTCCGGTGAACTGGGTGCTCGTCAACGGAGAGTCGCGCACCGGCGTGACGCTGCATCACATGACGGCGGAGGCGGACGCGGGCGACGTCGTGGCCCAGGTGCCCATCGACATCGAGCGCGAGGACACCGCGGCCACGCTCTACGATCGGATCGTCAAGGCGGGGGTGGACCTGCTCCTCGACTCGTACGGCGCTCTCGTGGCGGGCACGGCGCCGCGCCGCCCTCAAGATCCGGCGCGGGCGTCGTTCTACGGCCGCCGTCGCGCCGAGGACGGTCGCGTGGAGTGGACGTGGCCGGCGGCGCGCATCGCCAACATGATCCGCGCCGTCACGCATCCCTTTCCCGGCGCGTTCGCCGGCGAGGGGGCGGAGCGGCTGCATCTCTGGGCGGGGACGCCCCTCGACCTGCCCGCGCCGTATGCGCCGGGATGTCTCGTCGACATCCGCGCGGGACAGGGGATCATCGTCGCCACCGGCGACGGCATGTTACTGCTCACACGCGTGCAGAGCGCAGGGGCCGCGGAAGAGCCGGCAGACGAGTGGGCGGAGCGCCGCCG
>CAYQQT010000298.1:0-2438 GCA_964419375.1 uncultured bacterium | reverse complement strand
ACCGGCGGTGCTGGATTTCTCGGCTCACACCTGGCGGAGGCGCTGCTCGACCGTGGCATGCAGGTCACCGTGCTCGATCCCGCTTCCGACGCCAAGGTGCGCCACCTGCGGGCCAACCCGGCCTTCCGGGTGATCAAGGAGTCGGTGCTCAACCGCGACATTCTCGAAGGCCTCGTGGCGTGGGCGGACATCGTCTACCACCTCGGCGCCGTGGTGGGCGTCGAGCACTACGTCGGCGATCCCTACCAGGTGCTGAGCGTCAACATCAACGGCACCCAGGACGTGCTCACCGCCGCCTTCCGCCACGGCACCAAGGTCGTGTTCACGTCCACCTCGGAGGTGTACGGCCGCAACACCGCGGTGCCGTTCGACGAGGACAGCGACCGCGTGCTCGGCTCCACGCGCGTCGACCGCTGGTGCTACGCGACCTCCAAGGCCGCCGCCGAGCACTTCTGCTTCGCCTTCGCGCGCATGGGGCTGCCGGTGGTCGTGCTCCGGTACTTCAACGTGTACGGGCCGCGGCTGGACCGCATGGACCGCGGGCGCGTGGTGACGATCTTCATGGGCCAGCTCCTGCGCGGCGAGCCGCTCACCGTGATCGGCGACGGGCTGCAGACGCGCACGTTCACCTACGTGGACGACGCCGTGCGCGCCACCGTGGAGGCGGGCCTGCGGCCGCAGGCGGTGGGTGAGGCGATCAACATCGGCTCCCAGGAAGAGGTGACGATCCGCGAGCTCGCGGAGACCATGGTGCGCATCTCCGGCTCCGCCTCGTCGGTCATCCTCGTGCCCAAGGAAGCCGTGTACGACCACGGCTACGAGGACATCCCGCGCCGCGTGCCCGCCGTGCGCCGGATGCACGAGATCCTCGGCGTGCGCGCCGAGATCACCCTCGAGGACGGTCTGGCCCGGACCATCGAATGGTTCAAGCGACAGTAGCGCTCCGGGTGGACGTGGACACGCGGCGGGGCCTCGAGGAGGGCGCGCCGCGCCTGCTCGCGCTCTTTCGCTCCCTCGGCGTGGCCGCCTCCTTCTTCGTGACGATGGGGCCCGACCGCTCCGGCATGGCCCTGCGGCGCCTGTGGCGGCCGGCGTTCATCGCCAAGATGTACCGGACACGCGCGTGGCGGCTGTACGGCCTGCGCACCGTGCTGTCGGGCACGCTCCTCCCGTCGCCGCTGGTGGGCGCCGGCTCTCCCGCGCTGCTGCGACAGATGGCGGCCGAAGGACACGAGGTGGGTCCCCACGGCTACGATCACGTGCGCTGGCAGGACCGCGTGCACCGCCTGGCGGCAGCGCGCCTGCGCGAGGATCTCGCCGCCGCTGCGCGTGCCTTCGAAGTCGCCGTGGGCGTACGCGCGGAAGCGAGCGCCGCTCCCGGGTGGCGGACCACGGGTGAGGCGCTGGTGATCCAGGACGAGTTCGGCTACCGTTACGCTACTGACGTGCGGGGCGCGACGCCCTTTCGGCCTCTGGTCGACGGCGGGCCCCTGCGGACGATCCAGATTCCGACGACGATGCCGACGATGGACGAGCTGCTCGGCCGGGTGCGCGACATTCCGCAGGCCCTGCACGACGCGATGAGGCCCGGGTTGAACGTGTTTACGCTGCACGCGGAGGTGGAGGGCGGCGCGCTGCTGCCGGTCTTCCGCCGCTTCCTCGAATCGCTGCGTCACGCGGGCGTGGCGCTGCTACGGGTGCGCGACGCGGCGGATGCCGTCCTGCGCGGCGAGGTGGCCCTGGCCGCGGTGGGCCGCGCGAACGTGCTCGGCCGCAGTGGCTGGGTGGCCATGCAAGCGCCGGCCACCCCGCGTGCGTAGATGCGTGGTGCCCTCGAGGCTCGGCGTCATTGTGCGCTCGATGGTCCTCGGCTTGCTTCTCGTGCTCGCTCCGTGGCCGAGCGCCGCCCAGGTGCCCACCGAGTGGAGCGCGGGGGGCGCGGACCTGCGGCTGGTGCGCGAAGGCAACACGTTGCTCGCGCGCGCCTGGGCGCCGGTGCGCTACTCGCAGGTGGCCGAGATGCTGGCCGAGATCGAGCGGCCGGTGACGCCGGCGGCCATGCGGCTGACGCGGGTGGCGCCGGGCGGGCTCGTGGACTATTTCTTCTGCGTCACGCTGGAGGGACGGCTGGTGGTGGGGCAACAGCTATGGCGGGAAGATCCGGCGCGCCGCTGGGTGTTCGAGCGCGGCGAGCTCGCGCGCTCGTATTCGCCGCTGGAGAGCGAAGGGCCGTGGACGTGGCTGATCGACATCCCGCTCGCGCGCGAGAGCGAGGCGATGATCGTCGTGCGCGCTGAAGGCGAGTGGCCGCTGCGGTCGGTCAGCATCAACCTGCTGCGTACGCCATGACGCGCGATACGTGCTCCATGGCGCTCGCGCTCGGGGCCATGCTGCTCGGCGCCGGGTGCGCCGCGCGCTCGTCCGCGCCGCCTCCCCCG
>CAYQQT010000297.1:0-5292 GCA_964419375.1 uncultured bacterium | reverse complement strand
CGCATGAAGATCGTTCCCCTCGCCGCGGAGTCGCTCGGCGTGCGCTCGATGGCGACGTACGTGGAGGTGGGCTCGACGTCCATCCTCATCGATCCCGGCGCCACCCTCGCTCCGCTGCGCTACGGCCTGCCCCCGGCCGACGAGGAGTGGGAGGCGCTGCGCCGCGCCAACGACCGCATCTCCGCCTATGCGGCGCGCGCGCAGTTCATCTTCGTGAGCCACTACCACGAGGATCACTTCCGCTCCGATCCCGCCTCCTACGCGGGCCGCACGGTGCTCGCCAAGGATCCGCGCCGCATGGTGGCGGGCCTGCAGGCCAAGCGGGCAGGGGAGCTGTGGAAGGCCCTGGAGCCGCATGCGCGCCTGAAAGCGGCGGACGGCTTCACGCTGCGCGAGCACGCCGTCGAGCTGCACGTGTCCTCGCCGCTGCCTCACGGCCTGGAAGGGACGTCCTACGGCTACGTGGTGGCGCTCACGGTGGTGGATCCCGCCGAGCGCACCCGCTTCGTGTTCGCCTCCGACGTGCAGGGTCCGATGTCGCCGGTGACGGTCGCGTACCTCGTCCACCAGCGGCCCACCGTGCTCTACCTGTCGGGCCCGCCGTCGTACCTGGAGCGCGACCTCGGCGCCGCCGCCATCGACCGCGGCATCGATCACCTCAAGCGGATCGTCGATGCCACGGGCTGCCGCGTGCTCATGGACCATCACGCCCTGCGCGACGCGCACTTCTCCACGCGCTTCCAGGCGCTGTGGGAAACCGGGCGCGTCACCACCGCCGCCGCCTATCTCGGCCTGCCGGTGACGGCGCTCGAGAGCCGGCGCCACGCGCTGTGGGGCGGCGCGCGCAAGCCGCCCGCGAGGGCCGGACAGCCCGGTGCTATCATGGCGCCCATACGACGCAGATTCGCCAAAGGAGGACACGCCGAGTGACGGACACCAAGACGCTCAACACCGGCGACCGCGCGCCCGACTTCACCCTCAAGGGGATCGGGCTCAAGGAAGTCAGCTTGCACGATTACAAGGGCAAGAACGTGGTGCTGCTGTTCTATCCTCTCGACTGGACCCCGGGCTGAAGCAAGTGCATGCCCGCCTTCGACAAGCGCGTGAGCGACTTCGAGGCGGCCAATACCCAGGTGCTGGGTATCTCCACCGACAGCCCCTTCAGCCACGAGAACTGGGCGAAGTCGGTCGGCATCACCAACTACCCGCTGCTCTCCGATGTGCATCGCACGGTGGCCCGTGACTACGGCGTGTACTGGGCGGACTGGAACGCCAACAACCGCGCCACGTTCATCATCGACAAGAACGGCATCGTGAAGACGGTCGAGCGCTACGGCAAGGGCGAGCTGCCCGACCCCGACAAGGTGCTCGCCGAGGTCAAGAAGCTCAATTGATCCGCCGCGAGGGGTCGGGCGACGCCGCCCGGCCCTTCGCGTCACTGCCGCCTCGCGTCGTCAGCGCCACCCCCGCCAGCACGAGCGCCGCCCCCGCCACCTGCCACGGTCCGATGGGCTCGCCCAGCAGCACCGCCGCCAGCACGATCCCGACGATCGGCGTCACGTTCATGAACACCGCGGAGCGGCTGGGGCCGACCACCTGTACGGCGCGGTACCACCAGATGTGGGCGACGGCGCCCAGGAGCGCCTGGTAGAGCACGACGGCCCACGCGAGGCCGGAGCCGAGCGCGGGCGCCGGAAACGCGGGCGCGGTGGCGGCGGCGAAGGGCAGCACGAGCAGGGTGCCGCACACGTAGGCGGCGGTGGTGGTGAGGGCGGGGGAGTGCGTGAGGAGCACGCGCTTGCCGTACACGGTGTACGCGGCCCAGCCGCACAGCGCGAAGATGGTGAGGAAGTCGCCGACTCTCAGGTCTTCCACGCGCAGCGAGGCGAGACGGCCGCGCGTGACGACGACGAGGACGCCGAAGACCGACAGCGCGGCGCCGGCCTTCTGCGCGGCGCGCAGCCGCTCGCCGAGGTAGAGGCGGGCGACGATGGCGACGAGGACGGGTCCCGTCGTCTGCAAGATGGCCGCGTTGGCGGCGGTGGTGTAGTAGATGCCGATGTAGGTGATCTGCGTGGAGACGAACAGCCCGCAGAAGCCGAGGATGAAGAAGGACCGGATCGATCCCGCTCCCAGCTCGCGCACCGTCTCCGCACCCGAGCGCACGAGGAGGGCGATGAGGAAGCTGGAGGCGATGGCGCAGCGAAGGGCGGTGAGGAAGATGGGCGGGAAGTAGTCGAGCGCCAGCTTCGCGGTGGCCGGGAACGTGCCCCACAGCGTCGCGATCAGGAAGAGCGCGACGTAGGCGCGCGTTTGACTGAGTGCGGGCACCTGCCTATCATAGCCCGCGCCTCATGGCCGACCACGTCCTGGAATCCCGCGTGTGGCTTGCGATGGACCGTCCCCACGTGTTCGCGTTCTTCGCCGATCCGCGTCACCTCGAGCTCCTCACGCCGCCTGCGATGTGCGTGCGCCTGCTCACGCCGGACGCCGTGATGGCGGCGGGCAGCGTGCTGGAGTTCCGTCTGTCGTGGCTGGTGGTGCCCTTCACCTGGCGCGCGTTCATCCGCGAGTACGACCCGCCCTACCGGTTCGTCGATGTGCAGGTGCGGGGACCGTACGCGCGCTGGGAGCATCGCCACCGCTTCCTGGAAGACAACGGCGGCACGTGGGTGGAGGATCGCGTGACGTACCGGCTGCCGTTGGGGCCGCTGGGGGCCCTCGCGCACGCGCTCGTGGTGCGCGGCCAGCTGCGCGCGCTGTGGGAGTACCGGCGCCGGCGGCTGGAGGCGCTCGTCGCCCCCGTCAGGCCTGCGGCAGGCTGATCCCGAGCTTCTCCAGGCGCGGCCGCACGCGCTCGGTGAGCAGGCCGATGCGCGCGAGGTTGGCGACCATCGAGTCGTGCATGTCCTTGCGGAAGTACTTGCGGAAGGGGGCGTAGTCGTTGGAGGCGGCCGTCTCGCGGCGGTAGCGGCGGATCTCGGCCATCTCGGAGGCGCCGAAGCCCATGTCCTGGTACGCCTCGAGCGGGAAGAAGCCCGTCAGCGTCTTCTCGAGCGCAAAGCAGGTGTAGTCCTCCATCTCGCGCCGCTCCGCTTCCGAGGCCTCCGCCACCACCTTCGGAAGCGCGAGCATGCCGAAGCCCATGTGGCGCGACTCGTCCTGCAGCACGCGGCGGCACATCTCACCGAGAACGGGATCGGTCGCGCTCTCGCCCATCATCTTGAAGAGGGAGACGGCGAAGGTCTCCGCCACCAGCTGGAGCGCGATCGTCTTCAGGTACCAGCGGCTCTCGGTGAGGATGGAGTCGAAGAGGTCCCGCTCGTTGACCGGCATGGGGTAGCGCAGGTTGTCGAGGCGCACGGTGAGGTAGCGGTCGAGCACCTCGTTGTGGCGCGCCTCGTCGACCACCTGCGTGGCCTGGAAGAACTTGTTGTCCACGCCTTCCACCACGTCCACGAGCTGGCTGCACGCCAGCATCGCGCCCTGCTCGCCGTACATGAGCACCGACAACCGCCACGCCGCGATGCGGCGGTTGAGGAGGATGCGGTCGCTCTCCGGCAGCCGCTCCCAGAGGGGAGAGCCGTAGATGTCGATGAGCTCGTCGGCGATGACCCGGCCGTCCGGCGAGCCCGCCGCCGTCCAGTCGATGTCGCGGGAGGCGTTCCACTGGTCGCGCTTGGCCTTCTCGTAGAGCCGCCGGATGTCCAGCTCGGTGGCGGCGTAGTCGTACTCGAAGGTGGTGGTCATCGTGGACTCGATGGCGCGCGGCTCCATGGTGCCTCCTGCCCGCGAGAGCGCGGGAAAACCGGCCGGTTCAGATCGGGTTCTGGACGGTTCCCAGTATGTGGCGCCGACCCTCCCCTCCGCAACGTGATACGCTCCGCGCCCGTGACGCCTCCCGCCCCCCGCCGCGACGACATCGGCGCCCACATGTCGATTGCCGGAGGCCTGCACCTGGCCCTCGCGCGCGGCGCCGCCGTGGGGTGCTCCGCCGTGCAGATCTTCCTCAAGAACCAGCGGCAGTGGGCGGCGCGGCCGCTGGAAGAGGCGGAGGTGCGCGCCTTCCGCCGCGCGCGGCGCGCCACCGGCATCCGCGCGGTCTTCGCGCACTCCAGCTATCTCATCAACCTGTGCAGCCCCGTGCCGGTGGCGTGGCGGCAGGCCGTGGACGCCTTCACCGACGAGCTGGAGCGGGCGGAGGCCCTCGGCCTCTCCTGCGTGGTCATCCATCCCGGCTCCCACATGGGCAGCGGGCTCGAGGCGGGGCTGGCGTGCGTCACCTCTGCGCTCGACGAAGTCCTGAAGCGGACGGCGGGGTACCGGGTGAAGGTGGCGCTGGAGAACACGGCCGGCGGCGGCAATTCCGTGGGCAAGACGTTCGGCGAGCTCGGCGCGCTCCTGCGCCGCTCGGCGCGGCCGGAGCGCCTCGGCGTGTGCATCGACACCTGCCACCTCTTCGCGGCCGGCTACGACATCCGGCGCGCGGCGGGCTACGAGCGCGCCATCGCGGAATGCGCGGAGGCGGTGGGGCTGCGCCGCGTACTCGCCTTCCACCTCAACGACGCGAAAGCGCCGCTCGGCTCCGGCCTCGACCGCCACGAGAACATCGGCAAGGGCTTCCTCGGCGTGGGCGCCTTCCGCCTGCTCCTGAACGACGCGCGCTTCACGCGGGTGCCGAAGGTGCTGGAGACGCCCAAGGAGCCGGAGCCGCAGGCCGACCTGCGAAACCTCGCCATCCTCCGGCGATTGATCGGGATGGGGGGCCTCGAAGGGTCCCCCAAGCCCCCCGAGCGCTCGGCAGCACGCCGGCAAAGCCGTCGTGCTCCTCGATAGTCCGGCAGGCTCCCTACCGCGACGACGTCACGCCCACTTTCGGGCAGAGCTCGTTGAGGCGGCGCGGTGGGGTCGTCATGTTCCGCCCCTGGATACAGCGCCTGTCATCCATCGGCGCCCGCCCGGCCTGCCTTGAGCGGAACGGATGGGCTATGCCAGCACGATTGCGCGCCACGGTCCTCGCGTGGGACAGTACGCTCTCGTGAGCCCCGCTCTCGCTGTGTCGATCCTGGAGGTCGGATGAGCAGCGTCAGGGAAATCAAGCGCCAGCTGGAGACGGCGGCGCACGCGATCGAATCGCTCGATGCCGACCTGGCGGCCGGACGGCTGACGCCCGACGAGCACGCGCGACAGCGCGCCGAGCGCGAGCGGGAGACCGGCCGCCTGTTCCTGATCCTCCGCCAGACGCAGCGCGAGTCGACGACGCCGGCGCCGCGGGAGGCGGACCCGCCTGCC
>CAYQQT010000296.1:0-5294 GCA_964419375.1 uncultured bacterium | reverse complement strand
CGCGGCGAAACGCCGCTCAGCGGCGCGCGAGCAGGTCCTGGATCGTCGCGGGGTCGATGGGCTTGGTGAGGTGGATGTCGAAGCCGGCGGCGAGCGCGCGGCGCTGGTCTTCCGCCTGCCCGTATCCGGTGAGCGCGATCAGGCACATGCTCTTGCCGTCCAGCCTCTGGCGAATGGCGCGCGCGATCTCGTAGCCGTCCATGCCGGGCAGGCCGACGTCGATCACCGCGACGTCGGGCCGAAATGTGTGCAGCTTGTCGAGCCCGCGCGGCCCGTCCTCCGCGGTATCGACCTCGTGTCCCGCGAGCTGCAGGAACAGGCACAGGCTTTCGCGCGCGTCCGCGTTGTCCTCCACGATCAACACGCGGCGGCGTGGGCCGGTGCCCGCCGCCGGCGCGGGTGGCTGCACGACATCCTCGGGCGCCTCCGCCGCCACCGCCGGCAGCCGCACGGTGAACTCGCTGCCGCGCCCGCGTCCGGCGCTCGTGGCGGACACGGAGCCACCGTGCAGCTCCACGAGCCGCTTCACGAGCGTGAGGCCGAGTCCGAGGCCGCCGCGCGCGCGGTCGAGCGCCTGCGGCTCCTGCGCGAAGAGGTCGAAGACCTTCGGCAGCAGGTCGGCCCGGATCCCCTCGCCCGTATCCTCGACGCGCACGACGGCGTCACCGCCCACGCGCGTCGTGATGAGGCGCACCTCGCCCCCCGCCGGCGTGTACTTGAGCGCGTTGTCGAGCAGGTTGCTGATCACCTGCTCGAGGCGAGCGGGGTCGCCCTTCACCCACACGGAATCGCCCTCGACCACGATGCGGTGCGCGACGGTGCGGCCCGCCTCCGTGAAGCTGTCCAGGCACCCCGCCGCCAGCTCGCGCAGGTCGGGCGTGCCCAGGCGCAGGTCGATCTTGCCGGAGGTGAGACGGGCCACGTCGAGGAGGTCGTCGACGAGCCGGGTCAGGTGCGTGGCCTGGCGGCCGATGATGCCGGTGAGGCGCCGCGTCTGCTCGTCGGCGAGGACGCGGTTCAGCACGCCGAGCGCATTGGTGATGGTGCCGAGCGGGTTGCGCAGCTCGTGACCCAGCATGGCGAGGAACTCGTCCTTGGCCTGCGACTCCCGCTCCACCTCCATGCGCCGCGCCTCCCGCTCGGCCTCGAGCTGCTTGCGCTCGGTGATGTCGAGCGACACGCTGAGCACGGCGTCCTCGCCACCGTAGGTGATGATCTCCGAGTTGACGAGGAGCTGGCGCTGCTCGCCCGCTTTCGTGCGGAAGGTCACCTCGAAGTCTCGCGCGCGTCCCTCGGCGTCGAGCGCCTCGCGCAGCCACGTCCGCTGCTCGGCCACCACGTGGATGCCGAGGTCGGCCATGGTGCGCCCGATCAGCTCGTCGCGCGTATAACCGCTGTGCCGGACGGCGGCGTCGTTGACGTCCAGGTGGCGCCCGTCGCGACGGCTGACGATCGCCATCGGCAGCGGGTTGGCGTGAAAGGCCTGCGCGAAACGCCGCTCGCTCTCCCGCAGCGCGGTCACGGCGCGCACGCGCTCGGTGATGTCGGTGAGCGAGGTGAGGATGCAGGGGCGCCCGTCCACGTCGATGAGGTCGGCAGCGGCGATGGCCACGATCTCCCCGCCGTTCTTCGTCCGGAAATGGGCTTCCATGTCGCGCACCGACTGCCCCGCGCGCAGGGCGGCGAGGCCCTGCTCACGCACGTCGGGATTCTTCCACAGCCCCACGTCGGGGATGCGCCGGCCGATGATCTCCTCGCGCGTGTAGCCCGTCGCGCGCAGGAAGGCCTCGTTGACCTCGATGATACGGCCGTCCACGAGGTCGGTGACGGCGAGGATGGTCGGGCTCAGCTCGAAGATCGCCCGCAGCTTGGCGGCGGCGCCCAGGTCCTCCATTGCCACTAAAAGCGGCGACCCTGCTTCATGCGCTCTCCGAGGGTCAATCCGAAGCCACCGCTCTTCCTGGTGGACTGATCGAGGTAGGCCTGGGCTTCGGCCTGCTCCTCCTGCGCGAGCGCTTTCGCATGGGACAGCCGAATCCGCCGGCCCCCCTCCTCGATGGACAGCACGGCGACTTTCAGCTCGCTGCCCACGGGGACGGCCTTGCGCTGGTCGGCACCGCGCGCCAGGCCCAGCTCCTCGTTGGGCACCAGCCCCGTCTGCCCGGGCCCGAGCCTCACGAAGACGCCGTACGGCTCCACCCGCTCCACGGTGCCGGTGAGGACGGCGCCGACGACCACCGTGGAGTCCACGCGCTCGCCGGCAGCGGCGTCGTCGGGCGCCAGCGCGAGCGCGATGCGCCGCTTGTCGCCGTCGATGCTCATCACCATCACCGCGAGCTCGGCGCCGGCGGCCGCCGCCTCCCGCAGCGCGCCCTGGCGGCTGCGCGGGATCTCGCTGACGTGCAGCAGCCCGTCCACGCCGGGCAGCAGCTCGACGAAGATGCCGAAGTCGGTGGCCCGCACGGCGCGCCCGCGCACCACGTGGCGCTCGCGCAGGCGGCCCGGCACCGCCGCCCACGGATCGCCTTCGAGCGCCTTCAGGCTCAGCGTGATCTTTCCCTTCTCGGGGTCGACGCGCAGCACCTTGACCGAGACCGACTCGCCCACGCGCAGGCGATCGGCGGGACGGCCCACGCGCGAGTGGGACAGCTCGGAGGCCGGGACCAGCCCCTGCACGCCGCCGAGGTCGACGAAGGCGCCGAAGTCGAGGAGCGCGGTGACGGTGCCGGCGAGGACGGCGCCGGGGATGATGGTCTTGCGCGTCTCCTCGGCCGCCTTGGCCCCCTGCTCCTCGAGGAGCTGGCGTCGGGAGAGCACGATGTTGCGGCCGTTGTCGCCGTACTTGGTGACGCGAAACTCGAGCACGCGGCCGATGTACTCCTCGGCCGTCTCCACGCGATGCAGCTCCATCTGCGAGAAGGGGCAGAAGGCGCGCAGCCCGCCCACGGTGACTTCGTAGCCGCCCTTGATGACGGCCGCCACCTTGCCTTCGACGGGCACGCCCGTCTGCGCCGCCACCGCGAGCGCCTGCCGCGCGTGCGCGCCCTGCCGGAGCTTGTGCGACAGCCGCACCTCGTCGCCGGTGGACACCACGGTGGCCTCGATCTCGTCACCAACGGCGACGCGCAGCTTGCCCTCGTCGTCGGCCAGCTCGGCGCGCTCGATCCACGCCTCGCCCTTGCCACCCACGTCGACGAAGACGGACTCGGCGCCGATGTGGATGACGCGCCCCTTCACGACCTGGCCGATCTCCAGCACGGTGCGCGCGCTTTCGCGCGCGAACATCGTGGCGAAGTCTTCCGGCTCCTCGCTCATCCCGTCACCCATCCGTACCAGCGGTGGCTCGGCGCCGGCCCCTCGTCGAGGTACGCCATCTTCATGCGGCTCAGGTAATCTTTCGGGATCTCGTTGCGCTTCGCCTTGACGTCCACGCCGAAGACGCGGGCGGCGTTCAGCCCGAAGATCTGCTCCTTGACCGCCCGGCTGAGCGGCGCGTAGCCGTGCTTGTCGACCAGCGCCTGTGGAATCTCGAAGCGCCGGAACGCCTCGATCTGCCACTGCGGCGTGCCGTACCAGATCGAGTCCGTCCCCCACAGCACGTGATCGGCGCCGAAGGCCGCGATGACCTGGCCGAGCAGATGTGCGCACGCGGTGGGATTGCTGGTGACGAGCTGGCCGAAGGTGGAGCCGAGCTCCATGTAGATGTTGAGGATCCCTGGCTCCTTCTCCTTCATCCGACAGAACTCCGTCGTCCACGGCACCTCGCCCGAGGGCTTGGCCTCCGACACGCCGAGGAGGCCGGCGTGGTAGGTCAGGAAGTCGATGTCGGGGAAGTCCTTCGCGGCCTTGATGAGATCGCGCGGATGGTTGTAGTCGGCGACGGGGCCGAGCGGCAGTCCCTTGTGCAGGCACACGCGCTTGACGCCGAGCTTACGGGCACGCTCCAGCATCGGGTAGGCGATCTTCTCGTCGTCCACGAACCAGCCGCGGTCGAACCCCTTGGGCGCCGCACCCGGGTAGCCCTTCCAGGCGTCCACCTTGAGCGTGGCCGCCTGCTGGTCCATGAAGTCGAGGTCGGCCGGGCCCAGCTGCGGCGTGACGAGGCCGTGGGCGAGCATCCGGCGCGATTGCGTGATGCGGTTGATCTCGTCGCGGATGTGCGTCATCTCCTTCGGCGGCACCACCGCCTCCTGGGGATACGGACCGGGAGGCGTGGAGATGAGCCCGATCGCCGTCTCGCTGTCCAAGAAGACCTCCTTGACGAAGTTCTCCCACGACAGGTCCGCCAGGGTGCCGCGATCGGCGGCGAGCTTGGGATTCAGCCGCTGCGCGCGCTTGCGCAGCCCGAGCAGCCCCTGCTTGCTGACGGCGCCCTTGCGGCCGGCCTCGGCGTTGGTGGGGTCGTAGCCGGCCCCGACGTAGTGCAGCTGCACGTCGAAGACGAAGAACCGCTCGCCCGCACGCTCCTGGAACGCCGCCGGGTCGGCCGCCTCCACGTCGAGCACGTCGAAGAAGCGGCCGAAGACCGCGTTCATCGCGAGCAGCGAGGTCGCCATGCCGCCGCTGCGCTGGAGGAACTCGCGACGGTTCACCCCCAGCCGCGGCGCCAGCCGGGCGGCCTCCGCCAGGATGCGCTGCTCGACTTCCTTCTGGGCAGCCGTCTGCGGCAGAGGCGGGAACTCCTCGTTGGAGACGAGCCGGGTCGGCAGCGGCACTTCGCTCCGAAGCCCGCGGCGCATGCCGGGACGAAGCTGGAAGGCGTGGCTGTTCTGCAGCGTCATGTCGGCTCCTCGGTGACGGTCACGGACCGGCGTTCGGCTCTCGCGTGTGCACCCTCTGACGGGTCGAGTGTAGAACCCGATCCGGCCGTGTCAACCACGGCCATTGCAGGCAGTCACCCGCTTACTCTAATCTGGCAGGACGCTGGACATCAGACGCGCTGGAGGGACAGCCCAGGCACGCATGAAGCTCTTCATATTCCGATGCAGGAAAGAGCGCCACATCTTCGCAGCGAGCCGCTACGAGACCGGCTCCAATCTGCCCACCGACCGCTGCGCCGGAGGCTGGGAGTTCTTCGAGCTCCTCTACCTCAGCGGCACGAGAACGCCCCAGATCTCCGTCGACGTCCCCGAGCTGCGTCACGGCATGCGCCAACAGGGCTGGTACGTGTGGGAGACGAAATCGCCCGCGGCCGGCGAGCCCATCCCGACGATGCCCGTGGTCGCGGCGGCGCTTCCCGTCGCGGAGGTCATCACGCCGTCCCTTGGGTGGCCATGCCCGCAGCCGGGTCGACG
>CAYQQT010000295.1:0-5300 GCA_964419375.1 uncultured bacterium | reverse complement strand
TGTCACCAAAAGTTGACAGTGCGGCGGGGCGCGTGACACCGTGGCTGCGTGCGCCGCGCCCGTCTCGCGCTTGCCCTCGCCGCCCTTCTGCTCGCGCTGGCCGCGCCCGCGCTTGCCACCACGCTCGAAGGCGCGGTGGTGCGGGTGGTGGACGGTGACACCATCCAGGTTCGCATCGGCGACCGTGTCGAAAGCGTGCGCTACATCGGCGTGAACACGCCGGAGGTCCACCATCCCCGGCGCGGCGAGGAGCCGGGCGGTCGGGAGGCGACCGCTGTCAACCGGCAGCTCGTGGCGGGCAAGCAGGTGAGGCTGGAGCTGGATGTGCAGGCGCGCGACCGTTACGGACGCATGCTCGCTTACGTGTGGATCGGCGACGTCATGATCAACGCCGAGCTGGTGCGCCTCGGGTACGCGCAAGTGATGACGATCCCGCCCAACGTCCGCCACCAGGCCCTGTTCGTGAAGCTGCAGCGCGACGCGCGGGAAGCGCGCCGGGGCCTCTGGCGTACGTAGACGGCGCTTAGCGCAACGCGGGGAGGACGTCGCGCGCGATCGCTTCGATGGCGGGCAGGTCTTCCATGTCGAGCATCTGCAGCAGCACGCGTTGGATGCCGAGGCTCTCCCAGCGCTTGAGATCGCGCACGATGTCGTCGGCGCCGCCGTAGAGAAAGCCCGCCGCGCGCCAGGCGGCGGCGTCGTCGGGGATGCGGGGAAAGATCGTCTTCGCCTTCGCGCGGCGCGCGTCGGCCTCCGCCGCCGTGCGGCCGTAGACGATGGGCACCATCAGCGAGCGCGCGATGGTGGCGGCGTCACGCGTCACGGCGCCGCAGTGGCGCTCGAGCACCGCGCGCTTGCCGGTGTACTCGTCGAACGTCACGCGCGTGACGTTCCACTCGTCGGCGTGCTCGGCCACGATGCGAAGCGTGCGCTTCTCGCCGCGGCCGCCGATGATGAGCGGTACGCGGCCGCGGGGCGGCAGCGGATAGCTCTCGGCCTGCACGAGCGGATAGTACGGCTGCTCCAGCGTCACCTTCTTTCCCGCCCAGAGCGCGGCGATCGCCCGCGCGCCGCACTCGAGCCGGTCGAGCCGCTCCTTGAGGCCGGGGAAGGGGATGCCGTACATGGCGTGCTCGCCCTCGTGCCAGCCGGCGCCGATGCCGAGCTCAAGCCGGCCGCCCGCGAGGTCGGCGACGGCGGCCGCGCGCTTGGCGAGCAACGCCGGGTGGTAGAACGTGAGCGGGCACACCATGGGCCCGAAGCGCAGGCGCGTGGTGGCGGAGGCGAGCCAGGTGAGCGACGCCCACGTGTCGAGCGAGGCGCGCTCGGCGTTGCCGAAGAGTCCGGTGAGGTGATCGGAGCGGAAGAGCGACTCGTACCCCGCGTCCTCGACCGTCTGCGCCAGCCGCTGCCAGCGCGCCCACGTCAGACCTTCCTGGCCTTCGATCATGATGCCGAGCCTCATGCGTGCACCCCTCCCGGAGTTTGCGCGCGCCGCGCGCCGCCCGTATCATACGTCCAGAGTCCGCGAGGCGGCCGCCACGTCGCGACATCACCCCGGCCGAGGGAGAGCATGACGATCAAGCACGACTTCTCGTTGGATGCCAAGTACCGCCAGGACGAGGGCACCATTCTGCTCTCCGGTATTCAGGCGCTCGTGCGCCTGCCATTGGACCAGCACCGCGCCGACAAGCGGCGCGGCCTCAACACGGCGACGCTGGTCTCCGGCTACCGGGGCTCGCCGCTGGGCGGCCTCGACCTCACGATGGAGCGCAACCCCGACCTGCTGCGCGAGCACAACGTCGTCTTCATGTCGGGTGTCAACGAGGACCTCGGCGCCACCGCCATCTACGGCGCGCAGCTCACCAACCTGTTCCCGAAGCCGAAGTACGACGGCGTGCTCGGGATGTGGTATGGCAAGGGGCCGGGCGTCGATCGCACGGGCGACATCTTCAAGCACGCCAACTACGCCGGTCTCGGCAAGTATGGTGGGGTGCTCGCCCTCGGCGGCGACGATCCCATGTCGAAGTCGTCCACGCTGCCCACGCACTCCGAGATCGCGTTCTACGACGCCTTCTTCCCCACGCTCTTCCCCGGCAACGTGCAGGAGATCCTCGACCTCGGCCGCCTCGGCTTCGAGCTGTCGCGCTATTCCGGGGTGTGGGCGGGATTCAAGATCGTCACCAATGTCGCGGACGAGCTCGGCACGGCGCAGGTCGGCCCCGATCGGGTCGTGATCCACGATCCCGGCTTCCTCTACGAGGGCAAGCCCTGGAAGCCGACGCAGAACCCGATGCTGCTGCCGCCCTTCGGTCTCGACCTCGAGCGGGAGATGCACTACGGCCGCATGGAGGCGGCGAAGGCGTTCGCGGCCGCGCATCCCATCAACGCCATCACGCTGCCCACGCCCGACGCGTGGCTGGGCATCGCGGCGCCGGGCAAGACGTACTACGACCTGCGCGAGGCGCTGCGCGAGCTGGGCCTCGACGACGGGGCGCTCACGCGCTACGGCATCCGGCTCCTGCGCATCGGGATGCTGTTCCCCATGGAGCCCGGCATCGTGCGCGCGTTCGGCCGCGGCCTGCAGGAATTGCTCGTCATCGAGGAGAAGCGCGCCTTCGTGGAGCTCTTCATCCGCGACGTCCTCTACAACCAGACGGAGCGGCCCCTCATCGTGGGCAAGCACGACGAGCAGGGGCGCTCGCTGGTGCCGTCGCACGGCGAGCTCGACGCCGATCGCATCGCGCAGCTCGTGGCGGGGCGGATCGAGAAGAAGATCCAGCTGCCCTCCATCACCGCGCGGGTGGCGCTGCTGGAGGCGCTGCGCGAGCGCCCGGCGCCGCTCACGCTCGCGCGCTCACCGTTCTTCTGCTCGGGGTGCCCGCACAACCGCTCCACCGTGGTGCCGGAAGGCTCGCAGGCGGGCGGTGGCATCGGCTGCCACGGCATGGCGCTCGCGATGCCTGAGCGGCACACCGTCGGCACCACGCACATGGGGGGCGAGGGCGTGCAGTGGGTGGGCATGGCGCCCTTCACCGACACCAAGCACATGTTCCAGAACCTCGGCGACGGCACCTTCTTCCACTCCGGCTCTCTCGCCATCCGCCAGGCGGTGGCGGCGGGCACGAACATCACCTTCAAGCTCCTCTACAACTCCGCGGTGGCGATGACGGGCGGCCAGGACGCCGCGGGCGCGATGCCGGTGCCGGACGTGACGCGGCTGCTCGACGCGGAAGGTGTGAAGCGGATTATCGTCACGACGGACGAGCCGGACAAATACGGCAAAGATGTGCAGTGGGCGCGCGGCGTGGAGGTGTGGCACCGGGACAAGCTCAACGACGCCCAGGTGTTGCTGCGCGACACGCCCGGCGTCACCGTGCTCATCCACGATCAGCGGTGCGCGGCGGAGAAGCGCCGCCTGCGCAAGCGCGGCAAGCTGCCGGATCCGGCCCTGCGCGTGTTCATCAACGAGGCCGTGTGCGAGGGCTGCGGCGACTGCGGCGTGAAGTCCAACTGCCTGTCGGTGCAGCCGGTGGACACGGAGTTCGGACGCAAGACACAGATCCACCAGGGGTCGTGCAACAAGGACTACTCGTGCCTGGATGGCGACTGCCCGTCCTTCCTCACCGTGATTCCGCTGGGCACGCCCGGCAAGAAGGACCGCACGCTGTACAAGATCGAGCACGCGCTGCCCGAGCCCGCCCTCAAGGTCTCGCGCGCCAGCTCCATCTTCATGATGGGCATCGGCGGCACCGGCGTCGTCACCGTGAACCAGATCCTGGCCACCGCCGCCCTCCTCGACGGCAAGCACGTGCGCGGGCTCGACCAGACGGGGTTGAGCCAGAAGGGCGGCCCCGTCGTCTCGCACCTGAAGATCTCGGACGAGGCGGAGGAGGTTTCGAACAAGGTGGCGGCGGGCGAAGCCGACTGCTACCTCGGCTTCGACGTGCTCGTGGCCACCGCACCTGTGAACCTCGATCACGCGCGCCCCGACAAGACGATCGCGGTGGTGTCGACGAGCCAGGTGCCGACGGGCGCGATGGTCACGAAGACGGACGTGCACTTCCCCGACGCCAACGGCCTGCTCGCGTCCATCAACCGCTTCACGCGCAAGGACGAGAACGTCTACCTGGACGCGCTCGGGCTGGCGGAGACGCTCTTTGATGACCACATGGCCGCGAACCTGATCGTCCTCGGCGCCGCCTACCAGGCGGGCGCGATCCCGGTGAGCGCGGCCGCCATCGAGGAGGCGATCGTGCTCAACGGCGTGTCGGTCACGATGAACACGCACGCCTTCCGTGCCGGCCGCCTGTTCGTCGTCGATCCACAGTGGTCGAAGACGCTCAAGAAGCCGCGCCTGGCCGCAGGGCAGCCGGCGCCGGCGCTCACTGCCGAGGCGCGCGCGCTCACCGAGCGGGTGAAGGCGGACGGCGAGCTGAAGCGGCTGCTGGAGATCCGGGTTCCCGAGTTGATCGACTATCAGAGCGCCGCCTACGCGCGGGAGTACGTCGACTTCGTCGAGCGTGCGCGCGCGGCCGAGGCGGCCGCCGTCCCCGGCGAGACGCGGCTGTCGGAAGGTGTCGCCCGCTACCTCTTCAAGCTGATGGCCTACAAGGACGAGTACGAGGTGGCGCGCCTGCACCTGCGCCCCGACATGGTCCAGGCGCTCAACGCCCAGTTCCCGGCGGGCGCGCGCGTGCAGTACAACCTGCACCCGCCCCTGCTGCGCGCGCTGGGCGTGAAGAAGAAGATCAAGCTGGGCACCTGGTTCGACGGGGCGTTCCGGCTGCTGCGGGGCCTCAAGGGCCTGCGGGGCACCCCCTTCGATCCCTTTGGCTACGCCGAGGTGCGCCGCGTCGAGCGCGCCCTCATCGGTGAGTACCGGGGCCTCGTCGACAAGGCGGTGGCGGGGCTCACCCCTGCCTCGTACGAGCGCGCGGTGAAGATCGCCAAGCTCCCGGACGTCATACGAGGGTACGAGGACATCAAGCTCGGCAACGTCCGCCGGTACCGGGACGAGGTTCGAGCGCTCGACCAATAGCCGTCGGTGGCACTCCGCTTGCTTGGAGTGACATCGAGCACGGAGGTGCCAGGATGAAAATCTTTGCCTATCTTTTCGCCGCGCTGGTCGCCCTGGCCGGAGCCGGGGTCGCGCAGGCGCAGTCTTCCAACGATACGTACGTGATGCACGGGACCGTGGAGCGCGCCGATCATGCGGCCAACCGCGTGTTCGTCAAAGGCGACGACGGCCGCGACTACGCTGTCGACATTTCCCAAGGCCACGCCAGCCGCGACGCGCG